>JAUVPY010000188.1 GCA_030598425.1 Anaerolineae bacterium | reverse complement strand
TGCGCTCATCAGGGCGCACCAACTCCTCGTCCAGGGCTTTCAGCAGGCCAGCATAGGCAGCAGCGCCGGCCGGCTCGGCGAAGACACCGCACCCCCGGGCCAGGGCGGGAATGGCCGCCAGAATCTCCTGGTCGCTGACCTGTATGTAAGCGCCGTCCGTCTCGCGCACAGCGGCCATAGCCTTGATCCGATCGCGGGGGGTTCCGGCGCTGATGCTGTCGGCGATCGTGTGGGCCTGGATGGGAGGCTTGGTCAGCACATCCTCATAGTTGGCCCAGGCCTGAGCCATGTAGGCTGAGCCGGTCGCCTGTACGCCCATCAGCTTGGGCACGCGGTCGATCCAGCCCAGCGCGAGCAGGTCTTTCAGTCCCTTGTGCAGACCACCGATAATACAGCCGTCACCGACGCTGACGAAGATACGATCCGGGGGGTGCCAGCCGAGTTGCTCGCAGATCTCGTAGCTGGCCGTCTTTTTGCCCTCCGTCATATAGGGGTTGTAAGCGGTGTTCCGATTGTACCAGCCATACTCCTCGGCAGCCAGCAAGCACAACTCGAAGGCATCGTCGTAGGTGCCCTCCACCAGCATCACCGTCGAGCCAAAGACGAGCAACTGGGCGATTTTGGCCTGCGGAGCGCTCTCGGGCACAAAGATGACGTTGGGCTGTTTGACGCTGGCACACAGCCCGGAGAGGGCGGCCGCCGCGTTGCCGGTGCTGGCGGTGGTGATGATCTCGGCCCCTTTCTCCTTGGCCTTGACTACGGCGATGGCGCTGGCTCGATCCTTGAAGGAAGCCGTCGGCTGACGGCCGTCGTCTTTGATCCACAGGTGGTTGAGATCCAACTCAGCCGCCAGTCGATCCGCCCGATAAAGCGGCGTCCAACCGACAGCCAGGGGAGGGACAGGCGTGTCCGGCTCCACCGGCAGCAACGGCCGGTAGCGCCAGATGGTGCGGTCCGTGTTATGAAGCAAGTCACCCTGGCTGATGCGACGACCGATCAGGTCGTAGTCATAACCCACATCGAGAATGCCGTCGTCCCCGTGGTCGGGGCAAACGTAATCCACTTCGTCGGGGCGGTATTCCTTAGCACAGATGAGACATTTCAGGCTGAGTACGTGATCCAAGGGCTCGGCCTCCTGAAAGGATGGGGATTGGGGATCAGGAAATCGGGGAATCAGGAGAGTGACCCATACACCCCGCTGTCCCGATCCCTGATTCCCTGGTTCCTGATTCCCTGATCCCTGATCCCCTAACCCTTCGACTCGTGCTGATAGGCTTCAAGCAGTTGGCGAAGCTGGGTGATGTGCTCGCGTTCGTGTTCCAGCATGCGGCGCACGACTTTGCGCGGAGTCCACTCTTGGCCTTCGTGGACGGTGGCACGTGCCCGTTCTTCGTCCGAGAGGGCACGCAGCCGTTCCAGGGCAACTCCCCGGGTGGCGGCCAGCCGGAAGAGGGGCGCCTCGGGCCACTGTTTGAGCCGGTCGGTGTACCACAGGTCTGACTCGGCCATGTGGCACAGGATTTCGCGGATGGAAGGCGTCTCGTCGTCGGGCTGCCATTCAAAGGCTTCTTCCGGCAGGCTCTTGACCAGGTCCATCAATTCCTGACGCGAAATCGCCATCCAGCGGAAGAGGGTCTCCATTTCATTGGGATGCAGCGCGTCGTAGTCAGTGAGAAAGGTAGGGCTGTCCACCTTCTCAAATTCCAGGTGAATGTCCTCGCTGGCCTTGGGCACCTGTTCGCCCACGTCACGCAAAAGGGCGAGGTATTCTTCAATAGCGCTCCGGATGTTGTCTTTGGCTTCCTCGATGGTCGCCCCTCGTGCTGACGCACCGGGCAAACCGGGCACGTGGGCCACCGGCCCTTCAACGGTGATGGAGTCACCGACGGTCTCAATGTAAACCAGATACTTTGCCATGTAAAACGTCTCCTTAGTCAGGCGTGATTCGAGTGCCAGTTTCACCAGCCAGCGCGCGCTCGATGTTCCCAGGGTCGGTGATGATGGCCTCTTTTCCGCCGTTCTCCAGGAACCAGATGACGGCCTGCATCTTGGGGGCCATGCTCCCTTTCTTGAAGTGAATGCCCTCTTCCAGGTAACCCTTTGCCTCGGAGAGGGTCATATGGTCCACCCACGTCTCATCGGGGGTGCCGAAGTTGAGGGCTCCCTTTTCGACGGCAGTGCTGATCAGGTAGAGATCGGCGTTGATCGAGTTGGCCAGCAGGCCGGAGGCAAAGTCCTTGTCGATCACGGCTGCGATGCCCTTCAGGTGTCCCGCATCATCGGCGACAACCGGGATGCCACCCCCACCGACGGTAATGACCACGACACCGTCATCTATCAGCTTCTTGACGGCGTTCAACTCAACGACGCGCACGGGCAAGGGAGAGGGCACCACCCGTCGCCAACCCCGCCCGGCATCTTCCACTACGTCCCAGTCTTCATCCCTCTTGCGACGCAGCGCCTCGGGCTCGTCCATAAAGGTGCCAATAGGCTTGGTGGGGTTTTGAAAGGCTGGATCGTTCCGATCCACTTCTACCTGGGTGACGACGGTGGCGATCGGCTTGTTGATGCCCATATTCAGGAAATGATTATACAGGTTCTGTTGCAACGCGTAACCGATGGCCCCCTGGGTGTCGGCGCCGCATACATCCAGCGGCACTTCGTGCAGCTCGTGGCGGGCCAACTCGGAGCGGCGCAGAATAAAACCTACTTGAGGGCCATTGCCATGGCCGATGGCCACGTCCCAGCCAGATTTGATCATCTGGGCGATGTGGTAGGCGGTTTCGCCGGCGGCCTGGTATTGATCCTCGACCGTCCGGTGGGCTTTGTCTTTGACAAGTGAGTTGCCGCCGATGGCGATGACGGCTACGCGACGGTCGCTTTGTTGGTTGTTGGGCATTGTGTCATTCTCCTATTCGTCAGGACTCTGGGAATCAGGACTCTGGGAATCGGGGATCAGGGAATCGGGAAATCTGGGAATCTGGGATTAGGGCATCAGGGATCCGGCGCCTCTGTTTCCGGGTTCCCTGATGCCTGATTACCTCATTACCTCATTCCCTCATTTCCCGATTCCCGGATTCCCCGGTTCCCTCATTCCTACGTCTGTAAGTTCCCCATTGTCAACGCCATGACGGCTTTCTGTACATGCAGTCGATTCTCGGCGACGTCGTAGATGGCGGAACGCGGGCCACTGGCCACCTCATCGGTCACTTCGTTCCCCCGGTCCACAGGCATAGGGTGGGTAAAGATGGCGTTATCAGTGCGGGCCATCTTCTCGGCATCGAGGGTCCAACCAGTGATCTTCATGGCCTTCTGGATCTCTTCGGCCTTCTTGAATTCGCCATCCTGATAGGCGTCCGGGCTCATCCAATTGCGAGCGTAGACGACGTGCGCGCCGTCCATACATGCTACTCGATCGTTCGTCACCTCAAAGGTAGTCCCGTTTCCCTGGCAGTTGCGTTGGGTCCACTCAATGACCTCGGCGTCCAGGTCATAGCCATCGGGACGGGCCATGGTGACGTGCATGCCAAACCGGCTGGCGATGAGCAGCGCCTCCTGGACGCTGCACCAACTGCGAGCCAGCGCCCCGCTGGCCCAGGTGAGCACAAACTTCTTGCCCTCCAACGCCCGGTAGTCAGGACGCCCCATGCCTTCCCCAAGCCACTCGGCCCAGCCCATCAGGTCAGCCAGGCCCTGGAAGGGATGAAAACGGTCGTCGGCCATGTTGAGGATGGGAACATCTGCCCAGTGGGCGTATTCGCGCAGGAATTCGGTGCCGGCGCCGTAGTAGGGCACCTTGTCCTCCAGGATACGGATGCCGATGCCAGCCGCGTAACGGGCCATAACCGTGGCCGCGTCTTCGATCGTCTCCCCGGCTTGCTTACTCGTCTTGAAACGGCCGGCCGACGGGGTCAAAAACTGGGCGTGCCCCCCCAACTCGGTCATGGCCGCCTCAAATGAGAGGCGGGTGCGCACGGAGGGGTTGTAGAAAAACATGATAAAGGTTTTGTGTTCCAGCAGGCGGGTGAACTCGGGTGAGAAGCGATCGCGCTTCATCTGGCCGGCCAGGTCGAGAGCCGCTTCCAGCTCCGGCTTTTCCCATTCCTGGGTGGTGATCAGGTCGCGTCCGTGTAGGTCCATTGGTTTCCTCCAGTGGGGATAGGGATCAGGGAATCGAGAAATCAGGGGGCAGGGAATCAGGACTCTGGGAATCAGGCATCTGCCTCTCTACCGCATATTCCCCGGTATCCGATTCCCCGATTCCCTGATCCCTGATCCCTGATTCCCAGACACCTAGTATCGTCCTCCCATCAACAAGGTCATGACGGCCTTCTGCACGTGCAGGCGGTTCTCGGCTTCGTCGTAGACGACCGATCTCCAACCACGCTTCACGTCGGTGCGGTCAATCACGTCGTTGTTGACCTCCCAACCACGGTCGGCGGGCAGACAGTGCATGTAGACCGCCTCGTGATGGGCAGTTTCCATCAGCTCCGAGGTCATCTTCCAGGACTTGTACCCATCGTTGATGGCCACCGCGCCGGCTTCGTCGTCCTCGCCCACCGGCGGTTTGAAGAAGACCTTGGGCGCCCAGGCCTTGGGGTAGACGACGTGCGCGCCCTCGAAGGCAGACTCGAAGTCGTGAGTGATGGTGAAGCTGCTGTCGTTCATCGCGGCGTTGGCCTCGCAGGCGGCGATGACGTCCGGGTCAAGGTCGAACTCAGGTGGGTGAGCCAGCACCGTGTCGCAGCCCACCATGGTAGCTCCGATGATGGCGCTTTGAGGCACGGCACGCGGCTTGTGGACGCTGGGGGAGTAGGCCCAGCTCATCACGAACTTGGTCCCCTTAAAGCCGCCGAACTTCTCCTTGACGGTCAGCACGTCGGCCAGCGCCTGGCAGGGGTGATACTTGTCGTCTTCCATGTTGAGGATGGGGATGTCGGACCAATGGGCGAACTCGTGGAGGAGTTCGTTGGCGCCGCCGTACTCCCAGTCCACCGGGTCGCCGTAACAGCGGATGGCGATGCCGTCACCCATACGGCTGAGGACGCGGGCCACGTCGGAGACGCGCTCGGTGGCGTAGGCCACTTCCTTGCCCTCCAGCGCCGGGGTGTAGATCTTGCTGGGATCGAGGAAGTGGGCGTGACCGCCGAGCTGGGTCATACCGGCCTCGAAGCTGTTGCGGGTGCGCAGACTCTGGTTGTAAAAGATCATGAAGAGGGTCTTGGCCCGCAGCAGGTGATCGTGATAGTCACCCGTGGCGAACTGGCGTTTGAGGTCGAGGGCCACGTCGAGAATGGTCTCCACCTCTTCCCTGCTCCAGTCGAGCAAGGTGATAAAGTCTTTGCCTTTGAAACTGTCGGTTCGCATTTTTCAATTCTCCTTTGTGTTAATGGCGTGTTACTAGGTAAGAGTTGTTGTGCGTTGGTCTCGTGAAACGTAAAGGCGTAAAACGTAATGCGTAAAACGTAAAGACTGCACAAGCAAGAGTTAGAAACCAATTAGGTGCGCGTGTTCGGTCAAGATTGGCAGCAGGGCTTCACTATGTCATATACCTTCTGTGTTTAAGCTTCTTACGTTTTACGCCTTTACGTTTTACGTCCCTACGTTTTGCGCGGCACGCGCCTGACTACGTGAAACTTGAAGAACTCAGGCACGAAATAGTTGCGCGAGAAACCGATGATTTCGCCGCTGGTAGCGTATAGGGTCTCCTCCAGCAATAGCAGGACGGTACCCGGCTCGAGGTCCAGGCGGGCCGATTGCGCTTCGTCAGCGCGGACGGGCAGGATGTCGGCGCGAGCGTGGGCCAGGGCACTCCACTTATCGTCGTCCCGCGCCAACAGATAGTCGAGCACCGACCCCTGAAACCCGGCGCGCATGTCTTCGACGCTTACGATCGAAGCGGGCAACGCATCCAGCATATAGGCGACTGGCCGGCCGGCAGCGGCCTTGGTACGGGTAACGACGGTCAGCGGCGCGCCCTGTTCCACAGCCAGCGAAGCGGCCAGGTCACGGGTGGCCGCCTC
>JAUVPY010000060.1 GCA_030598425.1 Anaerolineae bacterium | reverse complement strand
AGATCCGTATCCTTGCATACGGAAGTAGCCGGTGTTGTAGACACCCAAAATGTCTACCCCACCCTGCTCGATAAACTTGGCCGCAATACCATTGCCCGCTCCGGTCATCACCAGAGGCTTGCCGCGCTTGACCTCGCCCCAGAGGCGATCCAGGAATTCTTGGCGGGAATAACGCTCTGCCATCTTTTTACTCCAACTACTTCTTCTGGCGCGCTTCGACGAGGGAGATGAGCAATTCGGCGGCTTCAGTCGCAAAGGCAGGATCCTCGATGTGCGTGTCGCGCTCGATGACCCTGATGTTCTTTGGTAGTCCGGCTTTTAATTCGGCCACGAAGGCCGCATCCGCCTCTGGATCATAAAAGCCCATGCCTTTGACTGCATAGCTGTCGTAGCCTGCCGTCGGTATCATGAAGATAGCTTCTTCTTTGGTGTAGCGCAGGCGACGTGCCATCTCTTTGCCGACCTCGGCCATCTCTTCCTTGTTCAATCGCAGATCGGTGATCTGTGGGCTGTGGGGGATCAGGGTGCGTCCCCGGTACTTGGCAGGAACCGTCTCTGGCTCGTTAAACACCAACACTTCCAGAGCCCCAGGGCAGAGCACCTGGGGTAGTCCCAGCTTGCCGGCCGTGGTCAGCCTCTCGGGGCCGCCAGCCAGCAACGCTTGGTGCATTTCGTTGGACACTTCGATGGTCGAGTAGTCCAGGACTGCTCCGACGATTCCCTCTTTCATCATCTGTTCCATCGCCCGCCCGCCTGGACCGATGGCGTGAAATACGATGGTTTCGTAGCCGACTGCCTCAAGCACTTCTATGGCCTTCATAACGCCTTGGGTAGTGATGCCCACAGTGGTCACGGCCACCAGGGGCCTGTCGCCCTGTTCCAGCTTCACATCCACGCTAGCCATACCACACACTGCTCCGGCAGCGTTGGCCAGGATCTTGCGGCTGACAGGATTCAGCCCCAGAATGTCGGTCACCGAGAACATCATAGTGACGTCTTTGATGTCAACCCAAGGGGCGACGTTCCCGGATGCCATCGTGGAGACCATCACCTTGGGGAATCCATAGGGCAGGGCACGCATAACTTTGGTGCTGAGGGTGGTCCCTTGCGTGCCCCCCATAGACACGATCCCGTGGACCTTTTCCTCAGCCGCCAACTCAGTCACGATCTTGGTGGCGCCGTCGGCCATCACCGGCGCTGCCACCTCGCGCGTCGGATTCTCCAGGATCTTTGCCAGTGGCATACCGCCTGCGTAGGCAACCGCCTCGCGCGTGACGTCGGCCCGGGTCGCCGGTGCACCGACCACGCCTGTGTCGATGATGAAGGCCTTGTCACCCTGCCTTTCGATCTGCTCGCGCAGGTACTGAGCCTCCACTCCCTTAGTGTCTAGAGTTGCCAGTATGACGATGGTCTTGGCGCTCATAGTGCTCCCTATTATTGGCCCACACTCTTGTGCTTGCGTTTACCAATCAGGCCATTAGTTTCCTGAGGAACGCCAGGCCCTCCCTGGCCAGCATATCCTGGCTGGGGGCAGGAGGTCGCCAGATAGCCGCTGCCTTGGCGATCTCTTTGACCAACGTGGTGAAGGACTCGATGACCAGCGCCCCATCGTAATCGATCTTCTTCAAGGCGGCTGTTACTTCGTCCCAAGGAACGTGGCCAGTGCCAGGGATCCCCCGGTCGTTTTCGTTGGTGTGGACGTGGACCAGGTGAGGCGCGGCCGTCTCGATCGCCCCTCCAAGCTTCTTTTCCTCTACGTTCATATGGAACGTGTCGAGCATGATTTTGACAGCCGGGCTGTCGACCATTTCCACCAGTTCCACGGCTTGCTCTGCCAGATTGATGAAGCTGGTCTCGAAGCGATTCAGCGGCTCCATGGCCAACACCACCCCTCGGTCTTCCGCATACTTGCCGGCTTCTCTCAGGTTCTTGGCGCACCGCTCCAACTCGATCTTACGTTGTCCAGGCGTTGATTGCCAGGTGCGTCCCACCGCTGCGTAGATGGGGCCGCCGACCACCTTTCCACCCATCTTGGCGGTGGCGTCGATACAGTGCATGAGATACTCGACGCCGCCTCGCTGGATACCCTCATCCTCGTGCGCTGGGTCGCGGCTTGCGCCCATGACGGCGCAGATGCCACAAGCCAGGCCGGTGCGTTTGAAGGCCTCGGCAGCCTGGTCGTAGTCAAGGTCATCTGGACTCTCGATCGGAATCTCGACCAAGTCAAAACCCATGTCTTTGGCCTTATCGAGCAGTGGCAGATCTTCTGTCGTAAAGGGAGAGGTCCAGGTGAACGTGTTGATGCCGAATTTGATGGCCATATCGCACCCCCTAGGGTGTTACCTGCACTTTGGTCGGGTCGCCGATGCGGTCCTTCAGGTTGCGAATGGCCTCCACTGTGTGATCCAGTGGGACAGTGTCGCTGGTCAAGGACTCCACATCGACCAACCCTTCGGAAATAGACCGGATGGCTGCTGGCCACGACAACGGCGCCAGCCAGGAGAAGCGGATCTCCTTGTCCATGGTATGCGTGGAGAGAGCTGGGACGTGGATCACATCCCCTTCGTCGGGCAAGCCGAAGTGGACCAGAATGGCCGCGTTGCCAGTGATGTCAATCGCCTGTTCGAAAGCCGCGTTTGAGCTGGTAGGCACAATGGCTCGGTCGGCCAGGGCACCGTGGGTTAAATCCGCGATCGCCTCCTTGAGGTCCTTGACGAAGTAAGGCGAATCCTCGTCTTTGACGTTGAACAGGTGGTCCGCCCCCCACTTCTTACCGGCCTCCAGGCGATAGTCGCGCGTGCCGACCAGAGCCACCTTGCCCGCACCTATGGACTTGACGAGTTGTACCATCATCAGGCCTATTGGGCCTGGCCCGAAGACGGCAACAAACTGGCCTGGTTCGACTTCCAGTTTCTTGATGCCGTATACGGCACAGGCCAGCGGTTCCGTAAAAGCGCCAGCGGCGAAACTCACGCTATCGGGCAACCTAAAAAGGCCGGTGTAACGCGAGGTGCAGTACTCAGCAAAGCCACCGTTGGCCGTCACCCCGGGCACATAGAGATTCGCGCACAGATTCGTATTGCCAGCGGCGCAGGCATAGCACGCGTTGCAGTGTTGCACTGGGTTTACCACAACCCGATCGCCCGGCTTAAACAGATTCATAGACTTGGCAACGGCGCCCACTTCGACCACCTCGCCGGTAAACTCGTGACCCAGCACCAGGGGGCCCTTGCCGGTTTCGGTGCCCAGCGGGCTCAGGCCATAGTAGTAAGAGATGTCTGAGCCGCAGATGCCGCAGTTTTTTACCCGCACCAACACGTCCACGTCGGTCACTTCAGGAATGGGGATCTCCTCTAGCCCCATCTTCTCGCCTTCGTAGAATACCTGGGCCTTCATGTTCTCTGCCATCTAAGGGTCTCCTTTCCAGACTATCCTATCCACAGGATGCCATCTTAAATCTCACAACGTCTCGGAGATCTTATCTAAGGCTGTCTTAATCCTAACCGTACTTGGCGACCAGGTCATCCATATACTTCTTGGCCGGCTCAGTTGCCTCCAGCGCCTGGGGCCAGAAGCACAGGTCCATAGGCCACCATTCGTCGTCATAGCCTGCGTCTTCGATCGCCTTGATGATCGACGGGAAGTCAAGCACTCCCTGGCCGAAGGGCGCGTGAGTGCTGGTCTCATCGTCGTGCAGGGTCTCGTCGGAGTCAATGAAGTGGATGTGGCCAATCTTGCCCGTTAACATATGGGCGAACTGCACCACGCCCCCGGGCAGCGTCTCTTTCTCGCCCATCTGGCGTGATCCTACCACCGCGCACATGTGAGCGTGGCACGAGTCGAAGAGTACAGTGAAGTTAGGATGGTCCACGGCATACACCATGTGGACCACCTCGCTGGGCTTGTTGAAGAGGAAGCCCGGCTCGAACTCCCAAATGAATTGGATGTCCTCGTTGGCACACACTTCCGCCGTCCGGTGCCACACCTGGGCCACCCGCCAGAAGCAGGTCTCATAGTCCATCCCACCAGGAATCTCAGTCGGCGGGCTGATGGTGTCCGCACGTAGCTTGGGGATGTCCAGGTCGTGGCAGATATCCAGGTTCGTCAAGACCACCTCGAGGTATTCGGATGGCTTGACCGCCGCCGGCGGCACGTTGTTGAAGTCAGCCGCCAATCCTGACACACCCAGGCCTCGGTCATCCAACATTTTCTTGATCTCCAACCGGCTGGCCCGGGTGGGGAAATCCTCGGGCGCCAGGTGAGGCGGGAAGGCTGCCAGTTCCACGCCGTCGAATCCCAACTCTTGTACCCGGTCCAAGGCCGTCTCCAGTGGTATGGGATCTTCGGCGTATCCGCCCCAGATGTAAGCCCAGGTGCCAACAGAAATCTTCTTTTTGCCCATATCAGTCTCCTTTCTTCTATCATAGAGGATATGGCAGTGTTGCCCTACAGGAGCAAGTACGGAAACCTGCCTTACAGAATTTAGCCAGGGTATTGCGGAATCATCGGTACGTCGAGATTGATGTCCGGCCCGAAGAATTTGAAGATCATCAGGTCTTCGGAGCCGGTGTTTTCCACTTCGATGGGCTCGGTCGCCTTGGCGTGAGCGACGAGCAACTCATCCCACCCAAAGTTGCGGGCCTCGATCTCGTGGCCGGCGTAGCGTCCTCTGCCACGCCACACCAGGATATTGTAAACGCCCTTATCCACGCTGGTGAAGCTTTGGCCTGGCTTAACCACTAGGCGCTTGCCGCTAAATTTGGTGGTGTTGTAGTAGATCCAATATTCCTCGCCACCTTCTTGCTCTGCCGCCTCAATTAGCTGCGGCGATATGTGTCGATTCTCGTAGAAGTAAGGATATCCGCTCACCTCCCAGTCTATATGATCCAAAATGGCCCGCTCTCCGCGTTTTTCGCGATCATCCACGCGCACATCTTTGTACAGCAGGTCTTTGGAGATGATCTTGCCGGCTACCAATGCCTGGAGCATAGCGAAGACGTCGGAGTCCTCCTGCAATTCGATGGTGAGTGCTGTGCCCGGTGCGTGAAGCACCCCAGAGGGTAGATGGAATCCCTCGCCAGGCACCAGGAGGTAGGCCCTGGAGTGCCTCAAGATCAAATCGTCTTTCCAATCCACCAGGTAGGGCAGCAGTGTCTCGTATCGCTTTTGTTCAACAATCGAGGGATGCACGCCAAAGAAGGTTTCTGGATGTGGCCCTAAGTCTACGTCCTCGGGGAAATAGTAAGCTTCCTCTTTCGGGTTGCGCCCGACCAGTGCCGCATCTTCCTTGCGCTGGTGAAGGTGGTACGGTATCCTGGCGGCGAAGTCGTAGATCTTGGCTAAGCGCCCCAACCCTTTGTGGTTCTTGGCATACTCTTCGCCTATAATGGCTGGGCCTGCGACCTCAACAGCCTCTCTGAGCGTTATCCGCTCGTCACCTTCCAGGGCGATGTAGCTCAAGCCTTCGTCCGGGGGACCGATCCGGTTGTCAGCCTTAGTTGTAGAGCCAATCCACCGCTCTGAGATCCATCCCCGCTCCCCTACCGCGTACTCTTCCTCCTTTAGACCCAGACGGCGCCCGGGTGGCAGGAAGTCCCGGGCCACCCATGCTGGCTCCAATCTGAGGATTCCGTTGCCTTTGGTCAATGCGCCCTCGACGATCTCTCGCTTTTTGTCTACCTCACTCCCCATAATGCCTCCTTGAAAGAGATTCCAGGCTCTAAGGGTTTCAGGCGAACCACAGGTTCGCGCACCCTTAGGGTCTTGTTAGACTACGATTGGGGCACTTCCCCAGGTGGCAGCACCTGGCAGCCGGGAATGTCACGCAGCCCGCGTTCGGATCCCGGTGGCGCATAGATGACGAGCAAACGCAGCGGCTCCCAGCTCGTGTTGATAGTCGAGTGGTCCACGTCGGGCGGGATGAAGATGCTGGCGCCAGGACGTATGGGGACCGGGGGTTGGTGGTCCACCATCTGCTCTCCTTCGCCTGACATAACGAAGATAATCTCTTCCACGCCGGGGTGGTTGTGGCTGTCGTGGCCCTTTCCCGGCGCTAAGACAACCATCCCAAAGCTAAAACGCCTTGCGCCGGTAACTTCCGGTTCGCTCAGGAACTTGAGCGTTCCCCAGTCAAAGATCAGTGACTCTACGTCATCGCCGTATACAATATAGCCTCTACCCAGCTTTTCCATTGTTCCGCTCCTTTTGCTTGCAGCTAATCTTCTATTCGGCCAATTCGCCGAACCTGGCAAAGATGGCCAGAGCGGGGTCTATCGGAACCTCGGCCGGCTCAACATCCTTAGGTATGCTGATGGCGGGGGTTGGCCGGATCGTCTTGCCCTCGAACTGAGGCAGCCATTGTCTCTGGGTCTCCAGCATCTCGCTGGCCATCTCTCTGATCTCTTTGAGGGTCAGCACTGCACCGGTCAGTGGATCAAGAGCGCAAGCCTGGACAATGTGTTCGGGGTCCCCGGTGATGGCCGCCTCCACGGCCAACCGCTGGACGTTGATATTCGTCAGGTTCAGAGCCGCACATTGGGGCGGCAGGTCGCCGACTATCGTTTTGTGAAGACCGGTGCTGTCCACATATATCGGCCCCTCGGCGCAACAATCAGGCGGCAGGTTGGTGATCATGCCACCGTTGGCGACATTTCCGTTGAGCTGGAAGGTCCGGCCGGTCTCCATAGCTTCGATCACATATGACCCGTATTCGATGCTTCTGGGGGGCAGATCAGAGGACTCATCAGCCAGAATATCTTGCGCCGCGTACTTGTCGGCCACGTACTTGCACCAGTTGTAGTATGCCCCGCTCTCGCCGCCGAACGCCGGCTCATCACAATATAGATCAAGCGCCATCTGGTTCTTCCTGAACCAGGGGACATACTCGGCCAGGTGTCCTGTTGATTCGGTCATGAAATAGCCAAAATGCCTGAAGACCTCGCCTCGGACTTTTTCGTTGACGTAGTAATCCGGCTTTTCGAAGTTCTCTCTGAGGGTTGGGTATAGATCCACCCCCTTGTGTTCCAGTTTGAGGAACCAGCCCATATGATTGATGCCGGCGCACAGGTAGTCAATCTCATTCTTGGGGACATCAACGTAACCTGAAATGAGATCCAAGGTGGTCTGCACCCCGTGGCACAGTCCGACGAATTGCACATTGGTTGTGCTCAGCGCCCAACAGATCATGGCCATGGGATTCACATACTGGAGTATGAGCGCATCGGGGCAGAGCTCCTCCATATCCCTGGCCAGGTCGAGCGCGACCGGTATCTGCCTCTGGGCGCGGAAGATGCCTCCGGGGCCCAAGGTGTCCCCGATACACTGATTGACGCCGTATTTCAGTGGGATCTTGTAATCGGACTCAAACCCTTCGACCCCTGCCACCTGGAAAGTGCTAATCACGTAATCGGCGTCCCTGACCGCTTCTCTGGGGTCGGTTGTCTTCCAGACCGTTGCCGGCAGATCATTGGTCTCAATAACCCGCTTGGCAAATGACTCCACCTGTGAAGTCCGCGTGGTGCTGGGGGCCATAAGAGCGAATTCGGTGTCCTCCAAGCCATCCGTAGCCAAGATGTCCAACATCAGTGTCTTGCAGAAGACGATGCTTCCGGCGCCTATGATAGCCACCTTCGCCATCTTGATCCTCCTTATGTTTGTGTTGGGGTAGTTTTTGAATGCCTGGTTTGAAAGCTGTTAGAGCTAGACCGAGATGCGTGTCCCATCTTCTTGGAAATAATGCAGTCGCTCTCGGACAATATTGAAGCGCACCTCGTCACCCATCCGCAAGTCGGTCAGACCCGGTATCAGGCTCAGTAGAGTCTGCTCGCCAGACTTGATGTGGAGTATAGTCTCCACGCCGAGCGGTTCGATAAGCGTGATCTGACCGGGGAAATCACCCTCTTTGTCAGGTTTCATATCCTCGGGGCGCACGCCCAGGGTGAATGAGGGCGGCAGATCGCTGTCTTCAGGTATAGGTAGGTGGATCGCGCTGTCGGCAACGTAAAGCGTGCCGTCCGCACGGTTGGCCTTGACCAGGTTAACCCTGGGGGTGCCCACCAGTTGCGCCACAAAGGTCGTCGCCGGCCGGTCGTAGATGTCTTCGGGTGTGCCAATCTGCAAGATGCGGCCCTGGTTCAGCACGGCGATGCGCTCGCCCATGGTGAGTGCCTCAATCTGATCGTGGGTCACAAACAAGGTGGTGGCGCCCTGGGTCTTCTGGAGGTGCTGAAGCTCGACCCGCAGCGACTCACGCAGTTTGGCATCCAGGTTGGAAAGCGGCTCGTCCATCAGGAAAAGGCGAGGATCACGGACGATGGCCCGCCCGATGGTGACCCGTTGCATCTCGCCCCCTGATAGGTGGGCCGTCTTACGCTCTAGCAGGTGGGTGATACGCAATACCTCTGCAACCTCCTCTACCTGCGTGCGGATCTCTGCCTCAGGCGTCTTGCGCATGGGCGAGCGTAGCGGAAAAGCCAGGTTGTCGAAAACGGTCATGGTCGGATACAGCGAGTATTGCTGGAAGACAAAGGCTACGTCGCGATCGGCAGGTGTCAGGTTGTCAATTGGCTCACCGTCGAACAGCACACTGCCCTCGTCCTGACGCGTCAGCCCGGCGATTACCCGCAGTGTGGTGGTTTTCCCCGCCCCAGTTGGCCCGAGCAGCACAAAGAACTCGCCGTCGTTGATCGAGAAGGATACATCTTTGAGTGCTGTTACGGCCTTAAAATCCTTGGTGATGTTCTGCAATGCTACGTCACTCACTGGCCGACCTCCGCGTAATAGCCATTTCTGTCTTGGGGTCGAAGAAGCGCACCATTTCGGGGTTGATGTCAAAGTGCACCGGCATGCCTATCGGGAAGCTGACCAGCCGGTCGGAGCGGACATGCACGATATCATCCTCGTTTATGTTCACGTGGAGCATGGTATAGGCTCCGTGCAGGTCAGTGGCATACACCTGCCCCACCAATGTCCCTTGCTCACTGGCCAGGGCAGCTTCTGGGCGAAAGCCTGCAATGACCTCGCCCGCGCCGTCCAGCGCTTCGTCAATCGCCGCGCGCCAGTCCGGGGGAACGGCCAGCTTATTCGAGCCCGGCATGGATACGACGCCGTCGGCATACTGGCCGGTCACCAGATTCATCCCCGGGCTGCCGATAAAGCGCGCCACAAACAGGTTGGCTGGATTGTGATAGATCTCGGCCGACGCACCGACTTGCTGGACCACGGCATCTGACATAACCACAATGCGATCTCCCATGGCCATGGCCTCGATTTGGTCGTGGGTCACGTAGACGGTGGTGGCGTGCTGCCTGATATGAAGACGGTTGATCT
>JAUVPY010000461.1 GCA_030598425.1 Anaerolineae bacterium | reverse complement strand
CTCCTGAGATGGACGGTGACGGTCTTGCCGTCCTCGCTCATTTCCCAGGACTGGGCCGCGCTGGGTACGATCCTGGTGCCGCTGTAGTCCCAGAACAGCAGCTTGTCGGAAGCGTTGATCCGGTTGCCGTTCTCGCCGTCGGCGGGGCCCAGGAAGCCGCGTCGCCACGTTCCGCCGTACCTGCCGATCTCATGCAACGGTTTGACCACCAGCGGTCCGCTCGGCAGCCGCTCCTCCACCGGCGGCAGGTCCCCGGCCGCGACCATGTCGGCCAGCATAGGCGCTTCGCCGAAGCTGGTGGGGAACTGCTCCACGTCCAGGATCATGGTCGGCCCTTCCAGTTCGCCGATCAGGAAGTCGCCGATTGCTCCCTCGGCTTCGGCCGGGGCTTCGGGCACTGGAGTAGCGGTGGGCGCCGGTGCCTCGGCCGGTGCTTCGGCCGGGGGCGCCTCGGTGGGCGCCACTGGCACGCAGCTAGCCACGACCAGGGAACCCGAAGTGAATGCCGCGAAGCGAAGGAACTCACGCCTTGTCAAGTGTTGTTTTGCCATGGTAGTGCCTCCTCCTTGAATGGACACTTACAACGTGTGATTTGAGAACAGCGCCTTGCTGCCTCACCTGACCCTATGCCATCGCAGCATAGGGGGAAGTATATTTGTCGTAGCAACCACCCCCTTTCAATTCGCACAAGACACCTGTGATGGCTGAGCAAAGAAGACGACTCAAGACCATCCTCAGAAACACGTAACGCCGAGTTAGGTTATTTGAGCGATGTTAGCTGCAATCTCTTGAAAGAAGAAACCGTAATAATTGAACTGGACGGACTGGTTCCGATGTGGTGGATGGTGGTTGAAGATGATGACAGACATCACTTGAACGAGTGGCACTTTCCCCAAGCCCGGATGGGCAGAACGGGAGACTGGTTATGTACCTGGCTTTTGCAGAGAACGGGACTCCAGTAGCAATGACGAGTGCTAATGACCTACAATTCTCACTCAGCCACGTGAGAGACTCTCACGTTTCCAGGAGACGCTAGTAGCGTTGGGTTATAAAATCGGTTGACAAAACCGACCAGTTACATTATATTCAAATGCAGGATGTATGTCAAGCGCCTAACCTCCTACGCAGTCGGGAGATCGCCATGAAAGCTATAAGCTACCAAGGCAAAGTTTCGGTTGCGGTGGTAGATATACCGGTGCCCCAACCGGCTAGAGACAAAGTCTTGATCAAAGTTACCTATGCTGGCATCTGTGGAAGTGATCTGTCCATCGTCGCTGGCAAGCACCCCCGCGCGACCCCTCCGCTAGTGATGGGCCATGAGTTTTCCGGCGTGATTGCCGACATGCCACCCGAAACGTTTTCCGATTTGAAAATTGGAGATCGAGTCACCGTTTATCCTCTTCTATCTTGTGGGCAATGTTACGTGTGCAAAATGGGGCTGGCCCATGTGTGTCAGGATCTCAAGCTGATAGGCATTGACACAGACGGAGCCTTCGCCGAATATGTCCTGGCCGCCGAAGATGCCGTCATCAGAATACCTGACGAGTTGAGCGATGAGGAAGGCGCGCTTGTTGAGCCCTTGGCCGTTTGCATCCACGCGGCCCATATGTCCCGCCTGCAAGTGGGTGATAGTGTCGTGGTAACCGGAGCTGGGCCTATCGGCCTGCTGATGGCCATGGTTGCCAGAGCTTCAGGTGCCGCGAAAGTCATTGTGACCGAAGTCGCCCCCTCTCGTATCGACGTTGCCCGGGAGTTGGGGCTTACCGTTTTAAACGCGGCTGACGAGAACCTGGTGGAGCAGGTGTCGGAACTGACCAAGGGGCGGGGTGGCGATGTCGTGTTCGAGGCTACGGGACATCCGAGTGTAGCCCCCTATCTGCTGAAATTGGTCAGGATTCGGGGACAAATCGTTCAGGTGGGTATATTTAAGGGGCCCGTCCCGATCGACTTGCGAGCGCTTAACTTCCACGAAGTGGACCTAATTGGATCCAGGGTATATACGTTGGAGGACTTCGATCGTGCCATTGGTCTGGCTGCTGAGGGGCAAGTTGACCTCAAGCCCATGATCACCACGGTGCTGCCACTGGACGAAGGGGTCAATGGTTTTCGTATCGCACAAAACGCCACGTCTTTGAAGGTCGTTTTTGAGGCGCCGGCCGGGCATTGAGAAGGGAACAGCTTATGAAATACTTTAACCTGGCGGGCAAAAAGGCCTTGGTCACAGTCTGATGGCCGACCCTGAACAATAAGTAACAAAGAGATAATCAAGGAGGGAGCGATGCGTTATCGTAAATTTGGACGCTATGACCTAAAAGTCTCTGAAATTGGTTTCGGTGCTTGGGCCATCGGTGGGCCGGCTCGATTGGGCGAACACGTCACCGGCTGGGGTGAGGTGGATGACGACGTCTCCTTACGCACTTTGGAGGCTTGCCTGGATCTGGGCATTAACTTTATCGACACCGCGGACGCCTATGGGGATGGGCATAGCGAGGAGTTGGTCGGAAAAGCTTTCAGTAAGCGGCGCGACCAGGTGATCATCTGCTCCAAGGGGGGCAACCGGGTGACGCCTGAGGGGAAGTGGACGAAGGATTTTTCCGCAGAATGGATCAGGCAGGCCTGCGAGAGCAGCCTGCGGCGGCTTAAGACCGACTACATCGATATTTATCTGTTTCATACGCCTCGTGGCCACATAGAATTAGTCCCCGAGGAATTTGCGGTGCTGGAGGGTCTCAAAACAGAAGGCAAGATTCGATACTATGGTATCTCGGTGGCTACGGTCGAGGATGGTCTGAAGGTACTGGACTGTGGATGTGCCGAAGCCATTCAAGTCGTCTACAACGTTCTTGAGCGCGAGGCAGAAGACGAGTTTTTGCCGACCGCCGCCAGCCAGGGGGTGGGTATTATCGACCGAGTGCCCCTGGCCAGTGGCTTCTTGACCGGCAAGTATGGGGCCGACGTCGTCTTCGGCGCGGACGACCACCGCAGCCAATTCAGTCGGGAGATGATTGAGCGCTATGCCCACCAGGCCG
>JAUVPY010000053.1 GCA_030598425.1 Anaerolineae bacterium | reverse complement strand
TCTAAGAAGGTGCGGCTGGGTTTGTTGGTGCTGATAGGGGGTCTGGTGGGTTACCTGCTTTATGCAGCGGGCTGGCTGCGGCCGGAGATATGGCTGGTTCCTGGAGGGGAAGTGGCTCTGTTTGTGGGGCGGCTTACGGCAGCGGGATTAGCCTTCGTATTCGCTCTGGCGGCACTTCTCCTGGAGCGGCCGCTGGAAAGCAATCGGTAGTCCTCTAGTCAGTAGCCAGGGACACGGGTTCAGTGTGATGGAATCGGGCCGAACGTCAAAGCCAGGGCTACGATGAGCAGGACAAGCGCGATGCCGATGAGCCATAGATTCTGGCGGAGAATTGGTAGCCAAACCGTATGCACGCCGGCTGATGTCTCTGGCGTAGGCGGGGATGCGGCTGCTGCAGGAGGGCCAGATTGACCAGTGAGTGTGGCCTGCCATTCCTGAACACTGGTCGGGCGCTCGTGGGGGTGCAGCGCCAGGGCCGATAGCACTGCGGCCTCGACCTCCGGCGAGATGGCCGGGTTGATCTGCCTGGGGAGGATGAGAAGGTTAGGATCAAGAAAGCGAGCCTGCGCGCTGGGAGGCTCCTGACCGGTCAACAGGTGGTACAGAGTTGCCCCCAGCGCATATAGGTCAGAGCGGGGATCGGTGTGACCCAACTCATCCACGTACTGTTCCAGGGGCGTATAGGGCAGACTGCCGACGCCGTGCAGGCTGGTCAGTGTTTTTGGGTCGTCTGGATCCAATGGTTTGACCAGGCCGAAGTCTACCAGTTTTATCCGGCCCTCCGGCGTTAGCTTGATGTTGGCCGGTTTCACGTCCCGGTGTAACATGGGGGGCGTTTGGTGGTGAAGGTAAGTGAGAGCGTCGCAGAGTTGTGCCCCCCAGGGCACCACGGTGTTCTCATCAAGGAAACGACCGTGGCGGCGAGCGTCGGCTGCCATCTGATGTAGGTCAGGGCCTGGGACATAGTCCATCACCAGGTAGTCCCGGTCGCCTTCAGAGAAGTAGTCGCTTACTTTCGGTAGATTGGGGTGATCCAGCCGGGCCAGGATGCTGGCCTCTTGGTGAAATTGGTCGCGCATTGCCTGCGCTGTACCCTGGCTCAGGCCGGGCAGGGGCTGCGTCTCCTTGATGGCGCAGCGACGGCCCTCCAGTCGGTTGTCGTCGGCCAGGTAGATGGCTCCCATCCCGCCGCTCCCGATGAGGCCGATGATCCGATATCGTTGGTACAGCGTAGTGCCAGGTTCAAGGCGGCCGGTCAATTCTTCGAATCACCTGTTTACTTTGCGCTGGACTGCAACCGGGTACGTGATGCATGGTGCGTGATCTGTGATCCGCGGATTCGCGTTTCACGCTTCACGGGTCACGCGCTACGTATTACGTCTCAAATGTACTAGCACGCTGGTGTTCTGTCAAATGGAGGTGCGTTGTTATGATGAGTGAACTCGACCGTGAACCGGCCTTGTTGGTCTGGCAGGATGGTGATCTCATCAAAAACCAGTGGGTCATCAGCCACACGCCGGTGACGATAGGCCGTGCGCCCGATTGCGAAGTGCAACTTGACGTGCGATGGGTTTCACGCCAGCATGCTTACATTCGGATGGAAGGCAAGCACTACTTACTGGAGGACGCAGGCAGCAAAAATGGCGTCTTTGTCAATGGTCAGCGGGTGACGTGCCCCTGTACCCTGGAGGATGGGGATCGGATTCAAGTTGCCCCTGGGCTGGAGTTGATCTTTGTGGACAGCGAGGCGACCGCCCCGTTGCCGGTTCGAGCAAACCGGGGACTTAGATTGGATCGGGAGGAGCGGCGCGTGGTCGTGGCCGGGCAGGAGTTGGTGCCGCCTCTCTCCGCGGCACAGTACGATTTTTTGTCGATCTTGGCGGAGGAGCCGGGTCGTGTTTACAGTCGAGGTGAGATCATTGCTGCCGTTTGGTCAGATGTGGAGCCCGAGGGGGTCAGCGATGATGCGATTGATGCGTTGGTGCGACGCCTGCGCCATCGCCTGGCTGAGGTGGACCCGGACCAAGAATACATCGTCACCGTGCGAGGTTATGGGTTCCGCTTGGACGAGGGCAAAGGCTGATGGGGAAAGAGTTAGGGATCTCACGCGACGAGTTTCTGGCCCGGCAGGCGCGCACTCGCGAACTGGCCGCTGCTGCTGGCTACGCCGGGGTGGTAGTCATCGGGCGATCGTTTTATGATCGGCCTGGCGCGCTGGCCTATCTCACCTGTCACTTTCCGCCCTTCCCGGCGACAGAGTCCGATGGCCCGATCCGTGGCCTTGGGCATGGTGTCTTCGTGTTGCCAGTTGAGGCGCCGGCCACGTTGGTTGTTGACGGTGGTTATTACCGAGACGACCTGATCGTCGCTGATGACGTACGCGTCGCGTCGGATCTGCCAGCCGAGACTGCGGCTGTGCTGCGCGACCTACGCTTGAGCTCGGCGCAACTGGGGCTGGTAGGGGAGGACATTCTGCCGTTGGCTTTCTTCGGCGAGGTACTGGACGAGGTTCCCAGCCTGGATCTGATTCCTGACGAGCGTTTGGTGGCGGGGCAGCGACGGGTGAAGAGCCCGGCTGAGCAAGTATTGCTGCGGCGAGCGGCTGAGATTGCCGGGGTAGGACTGGGTGCGGCGCTCGACGCGATTCGGCCTGGCGTCATTGAGCGCCAGGTGTGTGCGGCGGGGACCGCGGCGGCGCTGACCGCAGGCGCCGACTTCGTGCGCTATCTGCGCGTTCACTCGGGGCCGTGGTCTGCCTGGCCCAGCCGTTGGCCCCAGGCGACTGATCGAGTGCTAGAAGCGGGAGATATTGTGACGTTGGACATCATTGGTGCCTACCAAGGCTATGGATTCGATGTGTTGCGCACCACCGTCTGTGGCAAACCCAGCCCTGAGGCTCGGGAACTACTCGAGGCGGCGCTATTGGCGACCGAAAGGGCTGTGGACGCGGCACGAGCGGGAGCCACGGCCGAATCTGTACACCGTGCGAGCTGTGAAGCCCTGAGCAACGCGGGATTTGCCGATCACTTGCCGGGCTTCGTCGGACACGGCATAGGCCTGGAGACGGTGGAAGGGCCACAATTGCGCCGTGGTGTCGCGATACGGTTGGAGCCGGGTATGGTGCTTTGTGTCGAGCCGGGCCTATTCATCCGGGATTGGGGCGGCGCTTGTGTGGAGCAGGAGGTGATTGTGACGCGAAGCGGTTCACCTGAGCTTATTACGACCCTGGACACGCGGCTCTGGTGACCGTTAGCTGGTTGCCGCCTCCCGGCCCATTTCCATCTCACTCCACGTCAGGCCCTCGGTTGTGAACGCCCACGCACCCAACACAATCTCTGGAGCCGCTTGCGAAAAATGCAACAGCAGGGAGAAGGCAGCTGCCTGCTCAGCGAAGTCGGAGGCTTGCTCGGCGCCACCTGCTGCGAAGCTGAGCTGCAGGGCCAGGACGGTCATCAACTGCAGAATGCCCACGCCTCCTGGCGCGCCGGGAATGGTGAGCCCTAGTGCTATCAGGGGCAACATCAGGAATGGGGTGAAGAGCGGCGCCTGCGAGCCAAGATCAAAGGCCAACAGCACCGGGTAAAACGACAAGGCGATGACAAACCAAATAAGTAGCGACTGCAGCGAGATGACTAGCAGTTGTCGTCCGTCGCGCAGCACCGCCAAGCCATTGGCGAAGGCTTGAAGCAAGGCTGAGACGCGAGATGCCCATCTCGCAGGGAGTAGTCGCTCAACGATCCCCGTAAACCACGTCTGTCGGAAGTAGAACACCGAAACCCCGACCAGTACGCCGAGATAGAAGAGCCCTCCCACCATACCGATTCGCTTCAGTACCGACGATTGCACGCCTACTAACAACACCACAGCCACCAGCGACAGGAGAATGGTAAAGCCGTCGAAGATACGCTCCACGACCAGGGTGGCAAAGGCCGCCGCTTTGGAAATGCCCGTGGACCGACCGATCACATAGGCGCGTAAGAATTCGCCAGCTCGTGCTGGTAACACCATGTTGGCGCCGACGCCGATGTTGGTGGCGCGAAAGGCCGGGCCAAAAGGCACTCGCCCGACCGCTCGCAGCAGCCATTGCCAGCGCCACGTCCGCAAGACCAGGCTGACAACCACCAGGGCAAATGAAGGGACCAACATCCAGTAGTTGACCGCAGCCAGCGCATCCAACAGCACAGACCACTCGATCTGCGCGAAGACAAGATCCAGGAAGACCAAGCTGATACCTACGTTCAGGATCAGCGTCTGGTGTTTGGCGCTCGGTAGCGGTAGCTTCAGTAGCCCGGCCAAGGCGGCCAGTACGTATGTTATGGATGCCACAGCATGGAACCCGCCGCCCAGCGTCCACCACCGGAAGGCAAAAAAAACACCAATCACCAGCAGGATTATAAGGCGGGGCCAACCTCTAGACATCCGCTTTCACCTCTGCGCGATATCATGTGCCGGCTTTTGCGCCAAACACACCCCACTAGTTCCTATCGGGAAGGTGCCACGCCTCAACCAGACCGCTTCCAGGTCTAGAACTCTGGTGAGCATAAGGTTTAGCCAACCAGGGAGTGGCTGCATCTCCGTCTCACTGAGAGAAGGGAACCAGCGTGCTAGGCATCGGACAGCCAGCACCAGTGGGAACAGAAGCGTATTTGCGTATGAGAGCTTGTGTGGTGTGAACCCGCTCCTTTCGATCATCCGGCGTATCTCGTCCAGCGTATAACGCTGTCGGGCGTAGAAAACCTCGTCGTGATGACTCCAAAGACCTGGCAGCGTCGCGTCCATTACCAACAGCCAACCGCCTGGTCGCAACACGCGGCGACACTCGCGGACGACAGTGTCGTCATTGGTGACCCAGCGGTGATACAAAAGGTCGAAAGCCGTCACCAGGCCGAAGGTGTTGTTCATATAAGGCAACGCCAGCCCCGAAGCTTGGGCCAGCCGGGGTAACCTTCGGCGGCGGGCGTAATCCAGAGCCAGCGGGCTGAGGTCTATTCCAGTTTCACATCCCTGGTGTGCCAAGAACTCCAGGTTGCCCCCCGTGCCGCAACCCACATCCAAAATGGGGCCCACCTGGCCGTTCGGCATCCATTTCTGGATGAGCGTGGTCACTAACTGCCGCCGACCAACAAACCACCAATAAGAGTCTTCCAATTCATACAGCTTCTGGTATTCAGCACGTTCCATGAAAAGCAATCAGTCTGCCGTAGAGGAACTGGCTGCCTGCTGATGTGCCCTTTGTACCATCTCGATGACGTAATCAAGCTCGCGCGTAGTCAGCGACGACGCCGACGGCAGGTAAAACCCTCGCTGGCACAGCATCTCGGCAACTGGGTATCGTTCCCCTTCAAAGGCCCGGTAGTAAATAGGCTGCAGGTGCATCGGGATAAAGAAAGTGCGCGTCTCGATGCCATGATCTGCCAGGTAGGTCCGCAAACCGTCGCGGGTCATACCAGAATCGTCTTCGACCAGGATAGAATACATCCAGAAAACATTCTTGACCCACTCCGTTTCCGGCGGGGTGACGATGCCGGGAATCCGGTTCAGTGCCGCCGTGTAGCGGGCGGCATTGGCGCGTCGTGCCTCCACGAATGACTCCATCTGTTCCGTCTGGGCTAGTCCCACTGCAGCTTGCATGTTTGTCATTCGGTAGTTGAAACCGATGTACTTGTGCCAGAAATGTCGCTCTTCGGAGAAGGCGTGATCGCGTAGGGTGCGAGCAAGCTGGGCCAAATTGGGGTCATTGGTGGTGATCATGCCCCCTTCGCCAGTAGTGATGATCTTGTTAGCGTAGAAGCTGAAACAGCCAGCGTGTCCCAATGAGCCAGTCTTGCGGCCCTTGTACTCTGCCCCATGTGCTTCGGCCGCATCTTCGATGATGCAGAAGCCATGTCGCTCCGCCATCTCTGCCAATGGATCCATGTCGACGGGATGTCCGTAGGTATGGACCGGCATTACGGCCCGGGTGCGGGGTGTGATCTTGTCGGCAACTTGGTTCAGATCCATGTTCCAGGTGACGAGCTCCGAATCCACCAACACCGGCGTAGCGCCGGTGTAAGTGATGGCGTTGATGGTGGCGATCATCGTGAAAGTAGGTAGGATCACTTCGTCGCCCGGTCCGATCCCAAGCGTGGCGAGAGCCAAGTGCAAGGCGACGGTGCCGTTGGCGCAGGCCACCCCGTAACTCGCGTCGCACGCCTCGGCGAAGGTCTCCTCAAAACGTGGGATATATTTGCCGGCCGATGAGATCCAATTGCTCTCGATGCAGTCCAGCACGTATTGGGCCTCGTTACCCCCAAGCGCCGGCTCGCAGACAGGGATGACGCGCGATTGTAGATCTGTCTCGCTAACGGGGATACGCGGGATGCTGATGCGCAATTCTGGATCGCGCCCGGGAATGATTTTTGCCAGGTTTCCCAAGTCTTCGGGTTTGAGGTCAGCGGGTTCTAACATCGATTAATGGCTCCTTTGTTGAATCGTTGCCCTGCTAGTCGGTTCTCAGCTTTCCTTCGTCAACCGCAGGGTTAGTATCGTCATCACGTAATCCCAACCGCGGGTGATATAGCCCAGTGAGTTGGTAGCCGTTTTCGACTCGCCTGTTTCGCGCGGCATGTAGTGGTAGGGTACCTCTGCCACGCTGTGGCCAGCCCGTACGATACGATACAGCAGGTCAATACAATACTCGCCGTAGTCGCCTCGTAGTTGGATGCCGTCCAACACCGAACGCCGGGCCAGGATGAAGCCGCTGGTGTAATCTTTGATGCGCCCGTCGAGAATCAGCGATGCGGCCAAGTTGATGGTCCGGCTGAAAGCACCGCCAACCCACGAGTGGCCGATGTCCCGCCCGCCGGGGACGAAACGCGAGCCGACGGCCACGTCCGCTCCGTCGGCCAGTACCGCCGCTAGCCTCGGTAGATTCTCGGGCCACATGGACAGATCACAATCCATCCAGCCCACCCACGCTCCCTGTGCCTGGGTGATCCCGGTCGCGATGGCACTTGTTAAGCCCCGCTCTTCAGTGCGCCGGATGAGCCGCACACGTGAGTCCTGTGCGGCCAAGGCGGCCACCACCTGCCAGGTGCCGTCGGGCGAGTCATCGTCGACTACCAGCATTTCGACCTCGTAATTGCCCAACGCCGCCAATCCGCGTTGAATCAGCGGAACGATGTTGTCGCGTTCATTAAAAGTGGGCAAGACGATCGTAATTTCCGTTTGCATTTATGAAAAACCGTTGACGAGTCCTTTGAGGCGGCCATAATGAATGCGGTTCCTGGGGCCGAATGCTGGTCCCCTGTTAGTATAACACAATACGTTTGTATTTTTTGTTACAGACTGGTTACAGCCTACGCCTGTCAGGGTTAAACCAAGTACCCCCGAACACGCTGAAGCGTGTGCCCGTCACCTGCGCGGATGGCCAACCAGTGGGTGGCGTTTCGCTTACCCGGCTGGCACGGCCATAGCCTGGCTATTGTAGTCACAAAGCGGCCTTTTGGCAATCATTTTTTAGGTGGAGGGCTGGCCAGCCACGCCCCTTACGGTAATACACTGGGCTTGCACAAAGCGATGTTGGGGAGTATGGTTATTGGTGACCTCTCACCCGCCACTACAGCCCAGGCAAAACGGTTCACGTGGACCCTTGAAAGTGTGGGCTACCGAGGGCCTCAGGCGGATAGAGAGTGCCCCTGGGCCATTCTAGCCTGGCGCTCTGACTGCTGTTGGGACCAAGAGATAAGGTGACAAGAAAGCTTCCCGCTTCCTACTTCCGAGTTCCTACGTCCATTGATCCCGGCCTCATCGTGGCCGCGCTGCTGGCGCTCTTCGCGGTCGTCCCGCTGCTGTCCCATCCTGGGCTACCCAACACGGCTGACGGCGCGGCCCACCTGATGCGCCAGGCAGAGCTCAACCAGGCCTGGCGGGACGGGGTTTTCTACCCACGCTGGGCGCCTGACCTGGCCTATGGTTATGGTATTCCTCTGTTCCACTATGCGCCGCCGCTGCTGTATCAAGTTACCCAGCTTTTTTCCCTGTCCGGCCTATCGCTTGACGTCGCCATGAAGGCGACCATCATCCTGATGATATTCCTGTACAGTGTAGGAATGTATCTCTTTGCACGTGATTTGTATGGTCCACGCGCGGGATTGCTGGCAGCGGCCGTCTACCTCTACGCTCCATACCGGCTGCGCGAAGCGTACATCCAGGGCAATTACGGCCAGTTCTTCGGCCTGGCCTTTTACCCGCTCATCTTGTGGTCCTTCCACGGGTTGGTCACCACCGACCGCCGTCGCTATATCCCGCTGGCCGCCCTCTCGCTGGCCGGGCTGCTGTTGAGTCATAACATCAGTGCTATGATTTTCGCACCATTGCTTGGGGCGTATCTTGTCTTTCTGTTGGCATTGAGGGGGTTGGAGACTGGAAGATTGGAAGGCTGGAAGGCTGGAAGATTGGATCATGCGTCCTCCCACCATTCAATGCACCAATCTCCCAGTCATCCTGTCGTCAAGCTCATAGCGGCCATTGCTCTCGGTCTTGGTCTATCCGCCTTCTTCTGGCTACCGGCCTTTGTCGAGCGGGGCTTGGTCCGCCTGTCAGGCATCACCACCGGCTTCTTCGACTTTCGGTACAACTTCATCAGCTTGGCCGAGTTGCTGGCCCTGCCTCGCCCGCTGGACCTCTCGGCGGTCAATCCTTATTTTCCATTGAGCCTGGGAACCGCGCAGATGGTGTTCGCCGCCCTGGCACTACTTGGGATCGCGCTCTCGTACGCAGTACGCAGTACGCAATACGCAATACGCAGCGCACAACATGCGTTGTACCACACGTTGTTTTTTGCCATGGCCTTGCTGGTCACCACCTTTCTCACCTTGCCGTATTCACAGCCCATTTGGGAGGTGGTGCCGCTCCTGGAATTGGCCGAGTTTCCCTGGCGTTGGTTAGGCCCAGCCGTGCTGTGCGCTGCGGTGCTGGCTGGCGCGGTCTTGTATATGTTCGAGAGGCTAGTTGCTCAACGCTCGGCGCTTGATGCGCGACGCTGGTCAGTAGTCGCGCTGGGAGTTGGCCTTGTCTTCGCGGTGGCCGTTAGTCTCTTTTATCTCTTCCCATCTCAGTTCATCCCGTGGGGCACGCCGGCACCGGCCGATGCAGTGGCCTACGAGGTGGAGTCGAGAGCTATTGGCAGCACCAGTGCCGGTGAATTCTTGCCGCGCTGGGCTGACCGCTTCCCATCGCCTGAAACCCTCGGTCCCGACTACGTCGCTGGCCGCGTTCCTGCCAAGATAGACCCGGCTTCGCTTCCCGACGGGGCCACCGCGACGACATTGATCCATACTGCCCGCGAGACACGCGTTGCTGTCAACAGCCCGACCCCCTTCGCTGCTACCTTCCGCACCTTGTACTGGCCCGGTTGGCGCGTGTTGGTGCCGCAGGGGGTAGAGGATAGTGAATACCAAGACACCGGTGTAGAGATCACCCGGCCTGACGGTCTCATCCGCGCCCAGCTCCCCGCGGGGGAGTACCTGGTCCGCTTACGCCTCTTACCTACCCCCGTCCGCCGCACGGCTACGATTATATCCGCCTTGGCGTTGGTCGGGTTCCTGGCCCTGAGTGTGGTTGGTTTGATAGGTTGGAGGACTCGAAGGCGAGAAGGCTGGAAGGCTGAAAGATTGGAAGACCAGAAGACAGGTCTGCCAAACTTTGACGCAATTGTAATTGGGCTTGCGCTCTTCATTGGGCTGCTGGTGACCCGTC
>JAUVPY010000056.1 GCA_030598425.1 Anaerolineae bacterium | reverse complement strand
GATACGCTGAGCGAGCGCCGGGCCGATGCCCGGTAAAGTATCCATCTCCTCTGTGGTCGCCGTGTTAATGTTGATTTTTCCGACTGGCTCAGCGAACCTGGAAGGAGGTGCTGACTCTCCGCCTGTCACTGGCGGGGGGGCCTCTTCCTCGCCTACGCGCGGCACGTATATCTGTTGCTGGTCCTGTAGTTCCTGGGCCAGATTGATGCGGATCAGGTCTGCATCTTCGGTGACGCCGCCAGCAACTTCAATGGCATCCTTCACGATGCTGCCGGTCGTTAACCTATACACATCAGGTCGCACCACAGCGCCGCTGACGTAAACTCGCACGGGGGATGGCGTGGAAGTGGCTGTGGGCACAGGGGAAGGAGTTGGGTCCGGTGGGTCGATCTCAATGGGTGAAGGGGCAGGGCGCTCCAACCAGATAAACAGCCCGCCCAACAAGGCCAGGTTCATAAGCAAAACGACAACGAAGCCACGGTTGCGCTCAAACCAATCGCCCATATCTTGCACTCCATTGAGCAAATCTGCGCGGGAATCCTCTCAGGTCGTGCCCAGATTATATCCAAAATCGACCATTGTGACAAGACGTCACTTTCTGAGGAGGTGCAACGCACTTTCAACGTACGTTTCAAATGCAAAAGAACTCAAGCTTCGAGGTGTAATTTGCAAGCTGATGGCCTGCCGTAAGTGCGTTGCAACTACAATATGAGACGCACCCTTTCCTGAGACTACCCAAAGAGCGGAAATAGGATAGGCACGAAGATCACCGTAATGACCAAGAGGATGGGAGTAAGCAGCGCCCCCACACGTGTGTAGTCGAAGAAGCGGTATCCCCCCGGCCCGAAGACCAATACGTTGGCCTTGTGTCCGACCGGGGTAAGGAAGCTAGTCGCAGCGCCAAGGACCACAGTCAGAACGAAGGGCCTGGGATCAGCTCCCATGCCCAGGGCAGTGTCGATGGCAATAGGCGTGACGAGAACTACGGCTGCGGCGTTAGACATGGGCTGAGTAAGGAGGGCCACGAGGATATATAGTCCGGCCAAAACTGCCCGCGGACCGAGATCTCCCACCGCACCCAGGAGCACGTCAGCCAGGAAACGGGCGGCACCGGTGGCTTCCATAGCCATACCCAAGGGCAGCATGCCGGCGACAAGGAAGACCGTGCGCCAGTCTACATTCTGGTAGGCCTCGTCCATAGTCAGGCACCCGGTCAAGACCATCAGCACCGCCCCGACGACCATGGCCATAGCGATGTGCACGCTGGCCACCAGCACCAAAGCCAAGACCAGGCCCATAATCCCTGCAGCAATGGGTGCCTTGGATAGTCTGCGAAGCTCCAGCGCCACAGGCTCCAATATCAGAAAATCGTCCCCTTCCTGGAGCACTGGCATACGATGGCGAGGCCCCTGCAGTAGCAGAGCATCACCAAACTTGAGCTGAACATCGCGCAGACGCTGGGTAATGACTTCGCCGTGCCGCCAGATCGCCAGGACGCTAAAGCCGTACCGGTTGCGAAACTCGATCTCCTTCAGGGTCTGGTCGACCATGCGCGACGCAGGGGCCAGGGTGGCTTCTATGAGGTGAACTAGGTCCGTATCAAGTTGTTGCTCTAGCTCCGTCGTCCTATCCGCATCAATTACCAGGCGCAGTGCATCACGGGCTTGTATCAGCTTCTCCACAGCGCCTTCTACCATCAAGAGGTCACCCGCCTGGATGCGAGTATCAGGGTGCAGGTTGGTCCGTAAGCGTCCATGGCGTTCTATGGCCAGCACCGTGAGTTCGTATTCGGCGCCCAACCGGGACTCGACCAGAGTTTGGCCAGCCACCCGGCTGTCTTCCGTGACTCTGACCTCGCTGACGTAGCCGCGCAGTTGGGAGGTGGTCAGCTCGTCGTCGGGGGCCTGCCGCACCGGGAGCAGGCGCCGGCCAACAAGTAGCATATATATGACCCCAGTACTCAAGAAAATGGCGCCGATGGGCAAAAAGTCGAAGAATTCGAAGGTTGGCAAGCCCCGAGCGGCCAGGATGCCGGTTCCCAGGATGTTGGCCGGGGTGCCGATGAGGGTCAGTTCGCCGCCCAGCAGAGAGGAGAATGCCAGGGGAATGAGCAATTTGGATACGGGCACTTTTGTGCGGCGTGAGATGCCGACCACGACTGGCAGCAACACGGCCGTGGCCCCCACGTTGTTCATGAACCCGGACATGATGCCGCAGGTCAACATGATGACCGCGATGAGTCGAGCTTCGCTGGTGCCAGACAGCCGCAGGATGCCCCGGCCCAGGATATCGGCGACACCTGTTTTGAACAGCCCACCGCTAACCATATAGACCGCCCACACCGTGATTACGGCCGGATTGGCAAAACCGGCGAAGACGTCTTCTGGGCTGACGAGCCCAGTGAGGCCCACGGTGATCAGAACGATGAGGGCGATCACGTCTACGCGCAGCTTCTCGGTAGCGAAGAGCACCACGGCAACGAGGATGATGCCCAACGTGAGCCCAATTTCTAGAGTCATAGACGCCATCCTTCCTGTTTAGCCCGGCCCGGCTATGGGAAAAGGGGCCAGAAAATGGGCAACACCAATAACACAACGATCATCACCACAACAGTCAATGGCAGGCCTACTCTGATATAGTCCGAAAAGCGATAGCCGCCGGGGCCCAGAATCAGCACGTTGGCCGGATGAGCAACCGGGCTGAGGAAGCTGGCCGAGGCGGCCACAGCCACGGTCATCATCAAGGCATAAGGGGAGATGGCCAGGTCGTTGGCCGTGTTCAAGGCAATGGGGGCCAACAGCACAGCCACGGCTGCATTGGGCATCACCTGGGAAACCAGCGCGGTCAGAATAAAGAGGCTAGCAATCACCGCAAGTGGTCCCAGCCCGCCGACCATGTTTACCACACCCTCGGCCAAAAAAGCGGCAGCGCCCGTCCGTTCCATAGCAATGCCCAAAGACAGCATACCGGCGATCAGAAAGACTACCTTCCAATCGATGACTCGGTAGGCTTCCTCCATTTTCAGGCAACCAATCAGAACCATCAGGGCGGCCCCTACCACAGCCATAATAGCGATGGGTATCCAGCCCAGAATGACTGGCAGCAAAACGGCCGCCATCACCAAGACAGCTGGCACAGCCTTCTCGGGGTGCTGCACCACCTGGGCTGCTTCCGTCAACACCAGAAAGTCTGGCTCGCCCCCCAACATGCTAAGCTTCTCGCGTGGGCCGTAGAGCAGCAAGGCATCGCCAAAGCGCAGCGCCATGTCACGCAGGTTGGCGTGATATGCCCGGCCTTCCCGCCAGATGGCGAGTACGCTCAACCCGTACTTCTCGCGAAAATGAATCCGGTGCAGGGTCTTGTCGGCCAAGGTAGTATGGGGGGAGAGCACGACCTCCACCATCCCGATCCGCTCGGATTCCAGTTCGCCCAAGTCTGGTGGTATGTGGTCGTCTATCTCCAGGCTCTGCAGACCACGCAGGGCCTCCAGGGCCTCCGGCTTGCCCTTCACCAGCAACACATCACCGGCCTCTAACGGCTCCTGCGGACCAGGCATCAATTGAGCAATCTCATCACGACGGATGCTCAAGACCGTCAAGCCGAAAGCATCTCCCAGGCGGCTTTCAGCCAGCGTTCTACCGACCAGCATCGATTCCTGAGGGACTCGAAGGGCGGTGAGTCGTTCGTTGAGACGATAAGTGATGGTTGCCTGGACATCGGAGACGGGTCTGAAACGATCGAAGTCAGGGACGTCTCGCAGAACCTCGAGCTGTCCGGTGGGCCCGTGGATCAACAACGTATCACTTGGCTGCAACCGCGTACCTTTGACACTCGTGCGTCGCGGGACACCATCACGCAAGATGGCCAGGACGTTGACCCCAAAACGCTGGCGAAAGTCAAGCTGTCGCAGCGTCTGTCCCACGAAGGCCGAACCTGGGGACAACCTCGCCTCAGCCAGCGCTATCTCGTCTGAGACCAGCTTCTCGATGGCTGGTCTATCATTTGCGACCACAAGATGTCGCCGTCCGCGCAGCTCGGACAACTGATCATGCTCTCCTTCTACCAGCAACCGGTCATTGGCAAAGAGAAGGGTTCCAGGGTCGGGCGACAGCTCGGTCTGGCCGTCCCGAATAATGGCAATGACGTTTAATCCCAAGGCCGACCCCACTCGGCTCCCGGCCAGAGATCTGCCGGCCAACACCGAGTTAGCAGGCAAACGGATGACGAACATCCGCTCACGTATTCCAAAGAACTTACCCAAATCTGTCTGATCGGAGACCGAGAATTCCTTGGCTATGTCTCGTGTTGGCAGAAGATGGCGTCCGACCAAGGCTAAGAAGGCCACACCAGCTAACATCACCGCCACCCCGACGGGCGTGTAGTCGAACATCTGGAAGGGCTGCAGACCATAATCACCCAGGGCATCACTTATCAGGATATTTGGCGGCGTGCTGATCATGGTGGTCAGGCCTCCAAGCAGCGCCCCGAAGACCAGGGGCATCAACAGCTTTGAGGGTGGCTGCCCCGTACGCCGGGCGATATCCATCACCACAGGTAACAGCAGCGCCGCCACGCCAATATTATTCATGAAGGCGGATAACACAGCCGCAGTCAACATGATCACGGCGATTAGTCGAGCTTCACCGGTGCCGGCCAGGCGCAGAACCTGGCGACCGACGATGTTCGCGACGCCAGTTTTGGCCAGAGCACCACTGATAACGAACATGGCCCACACGGTAACCACGGCCGGGCTGCTGAAGCCAGAAAGCGCCTCGACCGCCGTAACCAGTCCAGTCAGAGCCAGGCTGCCTAATACCAACAGGGCCACCAAATCTACGCTCAGCCGCTCGGTGACAAAGAGCAAAACAGCCAACCCAAGGATGGCAAGTACGAGAGCAATTTCGAATGTCACACTGATTCCTCGCTGCACATTGTTGGGCAAAACCTGATTCATTGACTTAGCCTTGCTGCCCCTAGCAGGAGATGATATAATCGGCTCCGACAGCCTGATCTGGCAACCAGTCCAGTGTGGCACTCAAGACGTGAGGCTGAACCGAGTCTTGGGGATCTCTGAGGCAATGGCTAAGATGGGAGGTGGGTATCTCGGTGACATTCATTCTACACATAGCGCCGCCCGGCGTCAACTTGGGCTGACCTCTGAAACCGGCAAGCGCGTTAAGAAGCGATTGTTAACCCGACTCGTTGGGTTCATAAAGAACGGTCAGCGAAGCAGGCGATCTGTTGACAAAGGGCGCCTCTGACTGTACAATGTAGCAGGTCTTTGGTTTTTTGGTATCCTATATCCCTCGCAGTCTCCTCTGCCTGGGCTGGTGCGTGATCTCGCCCGCGAACTGATATTGACCACCCCAGGTCTGGTGGCGGAATGTCACTCAAACTTCTCAAGAACTTCACTTGGCAGGAGTAGTGTGTGCCTTATTCGCCCGCACCTAAACGCTCAAGTTGAGCAATATCGCCCGACCCTTCCACAACTCCGTTCGCGGGGTATTGAAAGGCAGTGTAGTCATGAAACTCACACCTCGGCAACAAACATTTTTGGATAAGCTTTTTGATTTGTATCGCGAATTCAACGGCCCGGTTCATTACTCGGTGGTAGCAGAACGCCTGGGCGTCAATAAGTTCTCCGCTTATGATATGCTAAAGCTGCTCGAGCAAAAGGGAGTAGCTGCTTCGTCTTATGTCCTGGGTGAAGGTCACGTCGGTCCAGGGCGCTCTATGGTTGTCTTCTATCCTACTCATAGCGCCGCCAAATTCCTAACCCAACTACGCCACGAAGTCCTTGGCGGCGACGAGTGGCACCAGGCTAAAGAATTGCTGCTACAGCGTATAAGAGAAACCCAAGAAGCCAACTATGCCGACGCGGTGCGTGAGATCCTGGCCCACCTGCCGGATGTAAAAACGCCACTTATGTATTGCACTGAGATGATCGGCGTACTTCTCCTAAACCTGGCAGATGCCAGCAAGCAAACGGGCGAACTCGTTCCGTTTAGGACCCTGAACAGCCTGACCGTACGCGATGAGGTTGGCCTGGGTACGCTAGCTGGCTTCAGCCTTGCTTCGATTATGTCAAATCAATCCGGGGACCCATCGTTTATTAGCAAGTTGGATAGCCACACCAAAAAATTTCAGACTCATCTGAGTGAGTTGAGTGAGGAGAGCGTCAATCGCCTCACTACCTTTTTGCAGGACGCCCTCAACGCATTCGAGGCTTGATCTTGCCCGAGAGAGAATCCAGATAGGAGAGGAAGGAGCCCAACGCGATGATCAAAATCGTCACCGATTCAACCAGTTACCTCCCCCCTGACGAGATTCAGAGCTTTGACATTCGCCTTGTGCCGCTGAATGTGCATTTTGGGGAAGACCAGGTATTCCAGGAAGGCATAACCATAAACAACGAACAGTTCTACGCGATGCTGGCCGAAGCACCAGAGCTACCCACGACGTCCCAGCCATCGCCAGGCCAGTTCTTGGACGTATTCTCAGAGCTCACCGAAGCGGGTCACGATGTGCTTTGCCTGGTTATCTCCAGCAGATTAAGTGGCACCTATCAGTCCGCCCTTGATGCCAAGCACATGCTGCCTGACGCCAACATCGTGGTTATTGACTCATACTCGACAGTTGCCTGCCTGGCTTTGATGGTGATCACCGCCGCCGAGATGGCAGCCGACGGTCACACTATGGACGAAATTGTCGCCCGCGTTGAGCAGATGAGGGATGACATGAGGCTCTACTTCGTCGTTGATACCCTGGAATACCTGCAGAAGGGGGGACGCATCGGCGCAGCAGCCGCTTTTTTGGGCACTTTGCTCAAAGTCAAACCGATCTTGATGCTGGACGAAGGCGTCATCCAGCCGCTAGACAAGGTCCGCAGCAAGCGTAAAGCCATAAAGCGCTTACTTTCGGAACTGGAATCCCACGCGTCACCTGAGCAACCAGTACAAGCCATCGCAATGCACGCCCAAGCCCCGGACGAGGCGCAAGAGCTCGCGACTGAGATGCGCCGCCGCTTCAATTGTCAACGCATGTACATCGGTGAAGTGGGTCCGGTAATTGGCACTCACACCGGCCCCGGTCTAGTAGGCGCGGCCATCTGCCCCGAGGCCTGGCCGCTTGAGGTGACCGCGACCCAAGACCAAGAAGCTCATAGCACTGTCGCTTCCTGAACAACACAAAACCGGCAATAGGCCACCTCCGTTGCAGTTGGAGGTGGCTTTGTGCTTGCCGTACTTTACACGTTCAGCATTCGGTTATCACGACGCGCAACCATGTCGGCCTGGCGGTGTTTTACCTATCAGACGCCGCAGGGCCGACCATCAGGGGAAAGCTATGCTGACCACCGATGAGAATGCCCTGGTCGAGCGAGCAAAGACCGACCCGACGGCCTTCGGCATCCTATATGAGAGTTACGTTAATAAGATCTACAACTACATTTACTACCGTGTCGGCAACCAGCATGACGCTGAAGATCTAACGGCGCGCACGTTCTATCGGGCGCTCGATCACATCAACCGTTACGTGAACCGAGGAGCACCTTTTTCTGCTTGGCTTTATCGCATTGCCCATAATCTGGTGGCCAACTGGCACCGAGACCAGAGTCGGCGCAAGATCATCTCGTTGGAGGACATAAAGCTCCGGGTTCAACGCCGCGATGGGCCGCATCAAATGGCCGAACAAAAGGAAGAAAAGGACGAACTACTGGTGGCTATTCGACGCCTGCCTCCGGATCGCCAACAGATCCTCATCCTGAAATTTGTCGAGGGGATGTCAAATGCCGAGATTGGGGAGGTAATGGGCCGCAGCGAGGGGGCTATTAAGTCTCTTTATCATCGAACACTGCTTTCATTGCGCGAAATGTTCGACGTCGAAGCTCAGCCGCAAGATAAAAAACGAAATGCGCCTGAGCATCAGACGAAAGAGATTAGCTGAAAGGGACACGGCCGAGAAAGGACAAACCCATGTCAGACAATGTGGTAGTCGAAGTGTTGGCCGCTCACGCCGACCACTTGATGGATGACGGACCCGAAAGCGAGAATTATCTTAACCTTTTCCCCGCCTATCGGGCTGAACTCACACCGTTATTAGGGATCGCCGAGCGAGTGAAGGCAGCCCTGGTGCCAGTGACACCTTCACCCGCCTTTGAGGCCGGTCTCAAACAGGATCTCTTAGAAGCCGCGATCCAGCGTGCAGAAGAGAAAGAGGAAAAGAAGCGGGTCTCGTTTCTCCGTCGCCGGTGGGGTCTCATTGGAGCGGCGGTAGTAGGCTCTGCGCTTTCAGTGGCGGGCATCATCGCTGCTCTGTTGTTGCGACAGCGAGCTACGGCCCGCGCATAGCAAGTCCACACTCATATCTCAGGGGACGACTCAGCATGGCCGTCCCCTGATCTTAGATCAATTTTTTGGTTTTTTTGCAGTACAGATGTAAACCTCGAATGTAGGCCTATAAAGCCGGTGAAGTGGCCTCGCACGTAGGTTTTCGCCCCTTAGCTTGGGTTCCAGGCGCGTAGCACGCCGACCAGCGTCCTCACAGCGACACCGGTGCTGCCCCGCACAAAGTAGGGTTTCAAGGGATACGGAAGGTCGCGCTCCCACCAGTTGGTGCCGGCAATATCCACGTGCGCCCAGGGGTGGTCTTCAACGAATTTGGCCAGGAAGCGAGCGGCAGTCACCGAGCTGGCTTTTCGGCCGGCGGAGTTCTTCACGTCAGCGAAACGGGTCGTGATCTGCCGGTCGTAGATAGGAGCGAGGGGCATCCGCCACATAGGTTCGCCGGCGCTGTCACCGGCAACGCGGATGGCTTCCCAAAGCCCGTCATCGGTTGCGAACACCCCGGTCATATAGTGCCCTAGACCGACGACTATTCCGCCAGTCAACGTGGCCACATCCACTACGGCCCCCGGTTTGTACTGTTGGGCGTAGGCCAGGGCGTCCGCCAGGATGAGGCGTCCTTCGGCATCGGTGTTGATGATCTCGATGGTGACACCGTTCATAGCGGTAACGACGTCCCCAGGGTGCGAGGCGGTGCCGCTGGGCATGTTCTCAGTCGCAGGCACGAGTGCCACGACACGTTTGGGCAGATCGATGGCGCCTACTGCCTGCATAGCACCCAGCACCCCTGCCGCACCCGACATGTCGCCTCGCATTTTCTCCATCCCCTGAGACGGTTTGAGGGAGATTCCGCCTGAGTCGAAGGTGATGCCCTTACCCACCAGCACGAACGGCAGAGCATCGCTTCCGGCCGGGTTGTGCTCCAACACGATAAACTTGGGCGGTTCATTCGCTCCACGAGCCACACTGAGCAAGGCACCCATCTTCAACTCGGCCATTTGATCTCGATCGAACACCTGGCACGTCATGCTGTGATCGGCGGCGATCTGCTGCGCCGTCTCGGCCAGTGCTGTGGGCGTCGTCACGTTGGCCGGCCGATTGGCCAGGTCACGGGCCAGGCAAGTTCCCTGAGCCACCGCCTGCCCCACTCTGGCGCCGGCCTCGACCTCCGCTAGCTTGGCCGCGTCAAACTCCACCAGAGTCAGCGAGTCGAGCTGTCGCTCGAATTCCTCACGGGGGATTACGCCGGGCGCTTCGTAGCGATACAGGCCCAGGATGGTGCCCTCTACCACCGCCTGGGCCGCGTCGGCCAG
>JAUVPY010000104.1 GCA_030598425.1 Anaerolineae bacterium | reverse complement strand
TACACCGCTCTCAGCGCCGACGTGGTGGAGGGGGACGCACCGCTGACCGTCAACTTCACCGGGCGGCTGGTGGGGGGACTAAACAACAACCGGGATTACTACTGCGTGGAAAGCGCCCTCGAGTTTGGCGATGGCATGGTTCAGAGCGCCATCCCTGGCTGCCTCGAGTGGACGCCAGAGGCGGAGATCCAGCGGGCGTACAGCGCCAGCTACGTCTATGACCAGCCAGGCATTTTCGAGGTTGTCTTCTCGTTGGGAAGGACCCAGTCGGAGTCACTGACCATCGTCGTACACGATCAGACGCGGGCTCGGGGGGACGACGAGCCGAGACCATTGGGAATCGACGATCGGCCTGAAGGCGACTCGCAGGTGGAAGGTAAAGGGCCGGTAAGTAGCGGTTGTCTGGGGCCGTTGGGATTGGTACTCTTGCCGTTGATGGGGGCAATACACGTCAGCCGACGGCGATGATGACCCTCCGGTCTTTGAGTGACATTCGTTCCCTCATCGCCTGCAAAAAAGCCCGACCTTGCCGGAGAAGGTCGGGCGGCGGTTGACAAACCCGTGCCTTACTTCCATTTGACGGTGCAGCCAACAGGTGGGGTCTGGGCTGTCAGCGGGGCCTGACCGGCTAGCACGGCGTCAAGCGCTTTACGCAGATAGTGGCTCTGGACGGCGCTGGGATCGTCATAGTTGTCGTCAATCGCGCCGTGATAGCGCAGCGTCCCGCTTTTGTCAAAGAGGAAAACCTCTGGCGTGCGCTCGGCACCGAAGGCGCGCGCGATCTCTTGCGTTTCATCGTAAAGGTAAGGGAAGTTGAAACTTTTCTGTGCAGCGCGCTCTTTCATTTTGGGAAAGCTGTCATCCGGGTATTTCCGAGCATCATTGGAACTGATGGCGATGAGCTGCACACCTTTATCGGCATAGCCCGATTGAATCTGGACCATGCGGTCCTCCCAGGCGCGCACGTAGGGGCAGTGGTTGCAACTCCAGATGACGGCCACTGCTTCTTTGTCGGCGTAGTCAGCCAGCGCGTGTTGCTTGTCGTCTACGCCGGGCAGGTCAAAGGGTATGGCTTGGTCGCCGGGTTTGAGATTGGCCATTTGGATTTCCTCCGTTTTCCGAGTCAATATTACATTTCAGGCATTACGTTTTATGTAGCTGAAGGGCGTCACGGATCATGTCGGGCGAGGGAAGTGGGGAGATGCGGCCATCCTCCAAGCGATAGGCGCGACAGGTAAGAGCCGGGTAGGCTTCGGACGGTACTGGATCAATGTCTCGCCCGTCGATCAGGATGGTCGGAGAGCCGACGAAATGCAAACGTTGGGCTTGCTCGTCGGTCTCGACCTTGATGACCTCGATATCGGCACCCACGCCCTCTTCAGCCATTACCTGCCGCAAGCGCTCAAGGGCTGCGTCGTGAGATGGGCAACCTTCGAAGTATAAGAAAGTGATGTTCATGCTCAATAGTCTATTTCGGTCCAAGAAATTCGTTCTTCGGCCCAGCCTCGGCTCTTGTCTAGGTCTTCACCAGCGACGAAACCGTCGGGGGAGCCTTCCGTGGTAAACAACTGGCGCTTTCCGCCGCCACCGGGGGGCACAGCCCACACGGCCCAGGGACCACCCCGGTTGCTGACAAATGCGATCACCTTGCCATCAGGCGCCCAGGTGGGCAGGCCGTCCTCGGACGGGTCGTCGGTCAATTGTTTTAGCCCCGTTCCGTCGCTGTTCATGATGTAGATATTCCAGTTACCGTCGCGGCGAGACATAAACGCAATTTGCTTCCCATCCGGCGAGACGGCTGGGGCGGTATCGGTGTCGTGATCAGTCAATTCCACAGGATCGGACATGTCGGGTGGCGATAATCGCAGGCCCAGGTCTGGCGTCTCCCCCCATCCTTTGAAGGCCAGCCGATCGTCCAGCGCCCAGGTGGGGTACTCGCCGTGGCCGATGACTTGCGGATCGCCACCGACAGACGATACGCCGAGCAACTCCGACGCGCGGTCTCCCCTACGCCGGGAGAGGAAGATGATTGTTGTTCCATCGGGAGACCAGGTGGGCAACTGGTCTTCCAGGTGGACGGCCACGATGTGTTCGTTGCCGCCGGGCACATTCCTCGTGACAAGTGCACGCTTCTCCGGCAGCCAGGAATGATAGGCGATACGCCCTCCATCGGAACTGAACTGTGGCTGGCTGGCGCTGGGGAGATAGAAGCTGGTGCCGGAGCCGTCGGCTTTGCCTAAGTATAGGTCGTACGTGGTGCCATTAAAAACTGGATAGGCAATTGTGCCCACCAGCGACGAAGCAGACACCGTCCTGGGGGCAGGTAGTTCAGGTGGGCGGGTCGGGGTGGGCGTGGGCCCCGCAGTCGAGGTAGCGTCGGCCTCCTGGGCCACCGCTACCGGCGATTCTTCGGCCACTGGTGTGCCGAGGGCTACAGCCACTGCCCGCTCAGCATCGATCTCGCCCAGATCGAGCGTGATCGGGTCCATGCCGGGCGCCTGGTAGCGCAAAAAGACGTCGTAAGGCTTGGCCTCGCCGGCAAAGAGCAGGCTTTCAGGCACACTTCCGCCGGGGCCCAAACGCAGATCCTTATAGCGATCGGCCAGGCCCAGTTTGCGCAGGCCATCCTGGCTGTAGTTGCTGCCCTCCTCCATCAGCACCGTTCCCGAAGCGTCGACCAACTGGAATTGGCTGGGGGAGACCACGAGGTCGCCGGTACCTTGGTTCTCTACCCGTACGCGCACGATGATGAAGGCTTTGGTGGGATCAGGCAATGCACCCAAGATGATGGGCTCGGCCCGAACCTCTTCTACCTCGACGACGGGATAGGGGATGAGTTCCGCTTCAGTAGAGGGTTCTTCGGTGGAGGGAGGCGCACCAGGTGTCTGAGCTTCCAGACCGGAGGGAGTATCGGATTTAGTGGTTGTCGATTCGGCCGGCGTCTGGCGCCCCGTCAACAATATGGCGCCGACGATGATGATCAGCAAGATTACCAGCGCTCCGGCGATGATTGCCCAGGGCACAAAGGTCGGTTTACGGTCTGAGGGTTCAGATGGAGGTGGGGGAGGAGGGACAGTCACCGGGGCCACTGCCACCGTATGTGCTGATGCAGGGCTTGGTTGGAAGGTGAGCGTCGTATCGCCCAGGTAGGCGACCGAGCCAGGCGGTAGAAGGTGCCAGGTATCGGCTTCGATGCGTTGCGCGCCGACGAACGTGCCGTTGGCGCTGCCCACGTCCATAATTTCCAATCCTTCTTCGCCGCGACGTACCTGGGCGTGGTAACGGGAGGCGCGTGGGTCGCTGAGGACTACATCGTTGTCGGTCTCCCGACCGATCCGGATTGGGGTCTTTGATGGAGGGAGAGAGACTCTCTCCTCGCGCCCGTCGAAATGGTTGACGACCAGATTGTCTGGCGAGTGGCTCTGCGTGTCGTCCATAGGTTCCCCCTTGTGTCAGTGACGTGCCCTCATTTTAGTTAGAAACCGACAGATGACAAATTCGGCGCGCAACTACTCAGCCGCTCCCGATGGACGATAGTTCGAAGGATTTGCACAGGTTTACGCCTTAGGGCTACCCAGGATGGTTTCCCTAGACAACTTCGAACTTAGGTTATTATGGAGGAAGAAGAGTTGATGTTATCGAGGATGAGGATATTAGCGATGAATCTCCGACATCTGTCCGGGTGCCTTTGCACCTGGTTCCCCGATTTTCTGATTCCCCGATTCCCCGATCGCTGGCTGCTGGATCACACTGGACACCACTCTGGTGACAGTCGGCGGGTGGAGCAGCATGTTGGCGTAGCTCGCGTTTGCCATTGGGCAAGCGCACTCGCCGGCATAGATGCTTCTACGCATGGCTGCCATACGCTCGCCGAACCAGATGGGGCGGATGTCGTAGTCGTGGTCGCGCAGGTTGCCGACCGGCTCGGCGCGGATGCAGCAGCTCCAAATATCGCCGTTGGGCGCGATGTGGCCACTGGCCCAACCGGCATAGCAGGGGATGACCTGCCGTCGCTCATAGAGGATGCGCTTGGCGAGCTGGTAGTACTCGGCGCGAAAGCCTTGGGTAATGCGGGCGATGCCACGCACCGGGCGCTGGCACGCTTGCTGGCTGAGGAAGTCGGCGACAGGGGCGTAGTCATCGGGCTCCGGTGTGATGTTCCAGCCGACGGTATCTAGCTCGACGCGCTCTTCGGCAATTTCGGTGATATAGCTATCAGGCTCCAAAAATTGGAGCCCGGCGTAGATCTCAAAGAAGCGATCCAGGTTGAATTTGCTGACGACGGTGTGGGTGGTCAGAACTAGGTTCTCGCGGCGTCGTTGCAGTTCCTTCAAAGCGTCCCAAGTCTCCATAGCTTTTTTCCAGTTGCCCGGGACTTTGCGGATTTCGTCGTGCTCTTCCCCTACGCCGTCCAGCGACAGGTTGATGCCGATTTTGGTGTGCGGCGCACCGGCGCAGATGCGAGCTACCTGATCTATGATGCGTTTGGTCAAGATGCCGTTGGTGGGTATCGTCACCACCGTGGGGCGGCAGTGATGGCAGGCGCTGAGCACCATGTCGGCTGTGTCATTGCGCAGGAAGGGTTCGCCGCCGGTGAAGGTGATGTACAGAGGTCCGCGCCCCATTTTAGAGAAGACGTGGTCCCATTCTTCGACGGTCATATCGTCGTTAGGTTTGCGCCACACGTCGCACGTCTTGCACTTGGAGTTGCAGCGAAAGCTGACGCTGACCACGATGCTGAAGGGTAGCATACGTGGCCGGCCGAAACGGTGGAAGGCCCAATAAAAAGGGAGTTTTGGCAGTAAACTAAACATAAAACCTCAGTAGCTCGCGTATAGTGTGGAGTGTGATGGTGACGTATTCATTGTTACGCCTACGCATCACGTATCACGCTGCCTTTCTTTCACCCAATCCCAACAGCATGCTGCCGGCTGTTCTCACGTAATACGGGAACCGCCGCCACGTGTCGCCCCGGATCACGATGCGCGCGATACGACTGGGGCGTAAGTAGAAGCGACGATGTGCCTCGTGCCACTTGTACTCGATTGTCTCTTCGTCCAGGTCACCGAAGGCGAAGTGGGCTTTGTCCTCCTGAATGGCGATCTGGCTCCAGTCCATGTTGTGGGAGTAGACCTGGCCGTGCTTTTCGAGTATCTCCCACATCTCAGTGCCGGGAAAGGGCGCGGCCATCAGAAAGTGAGCCAGGTCGGGGTCTAACTCCAACGCCAGTTGGGTCGTTTTCTCCATCGATTCTTCTGTCTCGCCCGGCATACCGTAGATAAAGAAACCCATGGTCTGCAGCTTCGCTCTCTTCGCCCATCGGAAGGCCTGGCGCACCATGTCCACCGTCTGGCCTTTCTTGATGACGTGACGCAGCATCCAATCGTCGCCGTTCTCCACGCCAAAGCCCACCCGTTTGCAGCCGGCCGCTTTCATCAGATCAAAGAGTTCCTGGTCGGTGTTGTTGACCTTCATACCGTGGATGGTGATCCAGGGTACATGGTTTAGCTTGTTGTCAATGAGGGCCTGGCACAGCTCTTTGGCGCGACCCCGGTCTAGATTCCAAATGTCGTCGGTGACGCCGATTTCGGTGGCGCCCAGGTCTTCTACCAACCAACGCCACTCAGCGATCACGTTTTCCACGCTGCGGCCACGCCAGGTGTCGCCGGTGATGGGTTTGGAGCAGTAAGTACACTTATATGGGCAGCCTCGCGAGGTAACAATGGTGTAGGCTCGTGCCTCAGGCTCCAATCCGTCAGTCAGCGGATTAAGATTGGTGTAGCGTTCGATCTTAAATAGATGGTGGGCCGGGAAGGGGATTGCATCCAGGTCGTCAGACAAAGTGCGGTCAGGGTTGTGGTGAATCTTGCCCTCCAGGTCACGCCACGAAAGGCCAAGGATATCTCCCCAGCCCGCATCAGGATCAAAGAGGTGGGGAGTTAAAGCCGGCGAATCAGGCATAGACGTTTCCTGTTTCCTGATTCCCCGAATCCCTGGGTCCCGCTCCAAAGCGTGCATAATCTCAATAATGGTCTGTTCGGCCTCGCCGCGCACCACCAAGTCGACCTGGGACTTCTGTATGGATTCGTGGGGCATCAAAGTGAGATGCGGCCCGCCCAAAATGGTGATGGCTCCGTGTTTCTTGGCTGCTGCTGCTGCTTCCCAAGCGTTGACGACGAGTGGGGTGGGAGCTGAGATACCCACGACCTCGTAGGGATCGCGGGCCAGCCGTTGGTTCAAGGTTTCGATATCTTCTTCTACTGCGGCGTCCCAGATGTCCACCTCGTAACCCTGGGCCAGGAGCGCTCCGGCCAGGTAGCCCAGGCCCATATGAATATGTTTTCGGCTGTTCCAGACGCCAGATTCGGGACTGGCTAATAGTGTTCTCATCCCATTATTATCCTAATTCGTGGATATATTGTCGGAGTTTCCTCTGCGAGATCTTTGTGTATTGGTCCTGGACGATTTGCTCCATCTCCTCTGGCGTGAGACGCTGCCTCAGGATCTCGTAGGCGTCCTCCGGGCTGGCGCCATAGGCCAGTTTCTTTTTGCCATTCGTCAGGTTAAATACGTAAAAGTGATGGGGGTTGTTGAAACTGCTCATGCTTTTACCAGTGCCTCTTGATACTCTCCGCGCTTACCCCAAAGCGAGGTGGAGAGCCCTCGATTGACTTCATCGTCGTACACCCCGGCAAGAAGGTCGTTATAGAATTGATAGTCAATACCTTTGACTTTCTCATCGTTGGGGTACCGATGGTAGTTATCCTTCGACATAAGACTTTTGCCCTCGGCGATCAACTGGTAGCCAAGCGCCGATCCAGGGTAGGGGGCGTAGTAAGCGATGGACGGCATAACCCAGCGCATTTGCTTGAGCATACGGATCGTCTCAAAGGCGTCCTCGTGCGTTTCGCCGGGGATACCCAGCATCAGATTGGCCCAGAACTTGGGCGGTTCCTTGCCCTGTCGCTCGAAGTCTTCGCCGATCTTATTCAGAAGGTCGATCGTGAAATGATTATCCTCTGCCGTGCACTCCTTGTTGAGGATATTCAGCACTCGGTCGCTGCCGGACTCAAAGCCAATGGAGATCGTATCCCAATTGGTCTCTCTGACCAGGGCTTCAAAGAGGTCTGGCCATTGACGGATTGTGTCCGAGCGGCCGGCTGCCCAGTAGGGCCAGGGGCGGTGGGCCAGACGTGGGTACTTCTCCACCCATTCCCGCAGCCAGACCGGTTGTTGAAAGAACATCGAGTCGTGAATAACGACTGAGCCGAGCGGCCCGTATGTGTCGTCCAGGTAGTTCAGCTCCTCGATCAACATGTCTACTGGTTTACGTCCCATGTTGGGGATGTAGGAAGCCTCGTTGCAGAAGACACACTGCCACGGGCAGACCCGGCTGGTAATAACGGTCGCGACCGGTCCCGGTCCCCAACCACACTCCGGCTCCAGGGGCCAGGGGAAATCCGGGAGGTTGGGGTTAGGCCAAAGCGTCCGGTCCATCATGGGCCATTCGGCCATAGACTTGGCGCCAACGCCCACAACCATTCGTGGGAAGGAGACGGGATCCTTCACAAGATCAACGATGATCTCCTCCCCTGGTCCCTGGCAGATGTAATCGAATTCCTCGACGTTCTCCATTTCGTCAGGTGCCACCGTCGCATGCATCCCGCCGGTCAGGACGATTCCCTTTGGATTTACTTCTTTAAAGATCTTGGCCGCTTGATAAGCGAAAGGATATGTGTAGCTTCGCACGTTCATGATAAGCATATCGTAACTCTCAACTCTGCGATATAGCTCATCCCAGGAGAGCAGGGAGC
>JAUVPY010000140.1 GCA_030598425.1 Anaerolineae bacterium | reverse complement strand
TCAGCCAAGGCTCTACTGGCTCCTCACGTGCGTCAACCGTTGCCAGCCCCGGTCGGCCTGGCTCATCGTAACGGTACAGACCAGCGTACACTCGCGCCAGGCTGGGAGACCTGGCAGCCGGATCGACCGGCACGTGGTAAGTATCAGCCACCACATCGCCGGGCTTGAGCGAAGTTGTGGGCCAAGTCCCCAAGCCAGGGTATGTATTCACCTGTCCCACCACGTCCCGGTCCTGACCTAATAGGTGGACGAAGACGCTATAATCTTCAGCCATCGGCGCCAATGCCTGCCAATACACCGTCAGTAGCAACGTCTCAGCCGGGTGGACAGATGGCCGCTCCAACCTGTAACCTAGCAGCCGCATCTCCCCGTTGATGTCCCAGTCGACACGCTGGACGTCGACCGGCAGATCCGTCTCCCTCAGCAGAGGGGGACGGGCATAAGCGGGTATAATGTATCGGAAGGGGCTGACGACCGCCAGCAACAGCAGCCCGCCCCCTACCACAGCGACCATCGCCCATCGCCAACGTTTGGGGGTCAGTATCACCAAGCCAGTTGCCACCAGCGCTGAAATGCCCGCAATGGCTACGAACATCAGCCGCCCCTGCGAGGCATAGGTCTGTGATGTCCAGCGGATAAGCAGGATAAAGGTAAGTCCTACCCATCCTATTAAGACAAAGTAGGAAGTAGGAAGTAGGAAGTAGGAAAAAGAAAACGATGACCGCTTCCGTGCCCTATCGCCTCGCTGCGCCGTTGCCTCGCTGATTTGTTGATTTGTTGATTTGTTGATTTGTTGATTTGCTGACTTGACGATCTCGACCCCCGCTACCACCACGCCTATCCCGCCAATCAGCATCAGCACGTCGAGGATCGGGTAAACCCACCGGTCGGCCAGGATACTGACACCGCCGAAGAGAGCCCAATAGGAGATACGAAAGCCCTCAAATTCGGCCCACAATCCACCCAGGGTGAGCGGCTCATCTCTGCGCCCGGCAATGTCAAGCATTCGGTTAGAGCCGGTCGGATCGCCGTGAAGTGTCCAATTACGCCAATACCACCAACCTGCTAACAGGGCCATACATCCAAGAATGAGCACGCCGTTGATCAACCAAGTTCGCCAGGTTCGACGACGCCATGCGTCATAGGTCAAGCCCACAGCCGTCACTGGCAACAAAGCCAGCACACCCAACTTGGTCAACGCCCCCAGCCCCAGTAAAACCCCCAGCAGGAGCCCATCGCGTACTGTTTGTCCACGCAGGAGGGCGTGTAGCAACACAACCACAGCTCCAGCCGCCAGTGCTGCAGCAAGATTGTCATTATTCACCGACGCACTGATAAACAGGAACATAGGGTTGAATGCAATCAGAATCGCTGCCAGGGACGCGGCCTGATCGTTGCGAGGCCAGAGACAGCGAGCGATATGCCACGTCAACCAAACCGTTATCGCTCCCAGCCCCACCGACACGAGTCGGATGAGGTGCACCGCCAACGTGGTTCCCCGCCAGGGCCAGCTTTCACGGTCGGTGTGTATCATCATGTTTTTATTGCCGACCACCTGCGGCAGACCGACGATAGCGTGCGGATTGGGGCGTTGCACGTCGTCGAAGTCCCCAGTGTTAATCCAAGCGGTGAGGCCAGCCGACAACAGATAATAGAGCGGCGGCTGGCTGCCCTCTTGATGCCAGGGGGTTGGAAGGTTAGGATCTTGCAGCGGCAGCCCTTGCCCATCGGCGATGTGCTTGACCACCGGGTAGTGCCACCGCTCGTCTGACGCCTCAAAGATAGGAGTGGCCACGCTGTAGATGACGCCCAGCAGCACAAACAGGATTAGCACTAGGGCCAACAGGCGGTTGCCAACCCTGCTACCTGTGCCATTGCTGGGCTGATTCCCCTCTAACCAGGGAAGCTCACTCAAGTTCCAACCTCCGATAGAGGTCCAACGTCTGCTGGCTGATCGCCGCCCAATCAAACTGCCCCCCCAGCGTTTTAGCTCCGGCAGACAACCGCGCGCGCAGATCGGTATCATCAGCCAGACGGGCGATAGACCTGGCCAACGAATCGACATCACGCGGAGGGGCAAGCAGTACATTCTCACCGTCTCGCAACTCGAACAGTGGAACGGCTGGATCGGTGGTCACCACTGGCCGCCCGTGACATAGAGCCGCGATGAAAGTCGTTCGTCGGAAGGAGACGCCATCCCGGTAAGGCATAACCACCACGTCGGCTGCCAACAAGTCGGCCGATACCTCCTCCGGTGACGTGAAGCCGGTCCAATGCACCCGCTCTCCCAGCCCGCACGTCTGAACCAGCGATCGCACCCGCTCCGCGTACGCGCGGTTGGTGGGGTCCACATCACCCACCTGCCCACCGATCATGAACAGGTGTGCATCATACTCGTGATGTACCAAATGCTCCAACGCCAAAACCAAGTCTTCGCCACCCTTGCTCTCGTTAAGGAAGCCAAAGTAAGCCAACAGCAGGGTATGCTCACCTATCCCTATCTGGGCACGCCAGCCATCCCGGTCATAGTCCGAGGGCGGCTGCGGGTGTACGTTGCTGCCCAAAGGGATGAGTGTCAGGGTATTAGAGGCCAAAGCTCTCCGCAACTCTTGCTCGTCCTCCACATTGGTCACAATCACCGCATCCGAGTTGTGGGCCAAAGCCAGGATACTCCGCCCACGCAACGGCCCTGCCTTGGGGAAGAGATAGGGCACCCGCAAGTCGTGAAAGGTTACCACCACGCGTGGACGAGCCCGCCGTCGGCGCAACCACCACGGCAGCCAGTTTACCCAGCCACCTAAGTCGTAGGCGGCCGCCTGGTACTGGATGTGAAGCACATCTGGGCGGTGTTCAGCCAGCCAGTGACCGATCTGCCGCCAGCAATCCAAACCCCAGCCAGTGATAATAGGGTATACTTGGAGATTGGAGACTGGAGACTGCGGATTGGTGACCGCCTCGATCGACGTAAGGACGCTGACGTCAACTCCCAGCCCGACAAGATGCTGTGCCAAGTGAGCTGTGTGATCAGCCACACCGCCCTGCATCGGAGGATATTCGCCGGTTAGAAAGCAGACCTTCATATTCGCTACCATCCGCGGTCCATCCACTTACCCACACCTGCGGTGGGGCAGTTGTCCGCCACCATCCGCGGTCCATCCGCTTATCCGCTGCCATCCGCTGCCAGACCTGACTTTAGCACCCGCCAGTAAGAAGACATCCGCTCCCGGCGGAGCGTCCGCTTGTGTCCCATCAGCCACTTGAGTGACTCCTCACCCAACTGAACTGCAAAAGTTCCTAGCAAAAAGAGCCGGATGACCCACGACCAGCCTACGCCGAAATACTTGCGGTAGTAGCTTATCTTGCTGCGCTGAAAGCGAATCGTCCGTGCCGTGGCCACTTGCTCACTACTTTTGCCCTCGTGGTGAATGATCTCGGCAGTCGGTAGAAAATGTATCTCCCAGCCGGCCGCCCGGCATCGGTGGCACCAGTCCAGTTCCTCGAAGTACATAAAGAAGCCCTCGTCCAGAGGGCCGACCTGTTGCCACGCTTCGCGTCGGATCATCAGGGCCGCGCCCACCACCCAATCCACCGGCTGAGGCACGTCAGCCGGACGGTCATCCAGGTGATAACGCCGCGCGACGCGATTGTTGGGGAACCACTGATGTAACAAAGTGCTTTCGCAGAAGGCGGTCGCCAGCGTGGGAAAGCGGCGGCGGGACGACTGGAGAGAACCATCCGGGTAACGAAGCGCGGGGCCGAGGGCCCCGACTGTTGGATGCTCATCCAGGTATCGGGCCATCCCTTCCAGCGCGCCGCCTACCAATTCGGTGTCCGGGTTAAGAACTAACAGATAGCGACCGCTCGCCTCGGCCATCCCCACGTAGTTACCGCGCGCATACCCCAGATTCTTATCGCTGGCGATCAGCCGGACCCAGGGAAACTCACGTCGGACCATCTCGACGCTGCCATCATACGAGGCGGAGTCCACCACAATAGCCTCGATGGCAAGGCCCTCCTCGCTGGGATTGAGCGACAAGAGGCAACGTCGCAACAGGTCAAGTACGTTCCAGTTGACAATGATAACAGAGAGATCCACCGATCCACCCGTATACCTTGGGGCATGAGTCTCGTCCACAGCCGCTAAAATCTCCGACGGGTCAGTTCGCTGACGGCAGTCGAAACAAGCGCACGGTATTCTCGGTCACTTGCCGTGATAGCTCATTGAGCGACAGGCTACACAATTGGGCGAGTCGCTCCGCCACCAGAACCATATAGGCTGGCTCATTTCGCTTGCCGCGGTGGGGATGCGGCGCCAGGTAGGGTGCGTCGGTTTCTACCACCAAGCAATTTAATGGAAGATGGGAGATGATCTCCGGCAATCGACGGGCGGGCTTGCGCCAGGTCAGCGGTCCCCCAACACCAATATAGAAGCCCAACGAGACCGCCTCATCCGCCATCTCCTGGTCGCCGGAGAAAGCGTGCAACACACAGCCCGGATGACCGCCCCCTGCCCAATCCCGCAGGGCGGCCATCACGTCTGTCCCAGACTCTCGTTGATGGATAATCACTGGTAAATCCAGGCCGGCCGCCAGGGTCAATTGGGACTCGAAGGCGGTACGTTGCTGCGCTCGCGGCGACAGATCACGGTAATAGTCTAAACCGATTTCGCCGATGGCCACCACTTTGGGGTGGGTAGTTAGTTGGCGCAACTCAGATAGCGTCTGATGGCCAAAGGTGGAGGCATCGTGAGGATGGACACCAACCGCCGCGTAAACGTTGTCATATCTTTCGGTCAACGCCACCGCCCGGCGGCTGGATTCCAGGTCGGTACCAGGATTAATCACGGTGGTCACACCCGCGAGGACCGCTCGCACCACCACCGCGTCCCGGTCCCCGTCAAAGTGGGGGAAATCCAGGTGACAGTGTGAGTCGATCATCCCTTATCCATCTGCAACGCCTTGAGATCGGCGTCCACCATCAACTGGATGAGTTCCTCAAATCTGACCGACGGCTCCCAGCCAAGCCGGTCACGCGCCTTGCTCGCGTCTCCCACCAATAGATCGACCTCCGCCGGCCGGAAATACTGCGGATCACACTCCACATACTCCCGCCAATCCAGCCCCAGGTAGCCAAAGGCTGCCTCACATAGCGCCTGCACCGAATGCGTCTCCCCCGTCGCGATCACATAGTCATCCGGCTCCTCCTGCTGCAACATCAGCCACATCGCCTCTACGTAGTCTCCCGCATAGCCCCAGTCCCGTCGCGCCTCCAGATTGCCCAGCCGCAACTCCTCCGCCATCCCCAACTTGATACGCGCCGCACCATACGTCACCTTGTGCGTCACAAACTCCAAACCCCGCCGCGGGCTCTCGTGGTTGAACAAGATCCCCGAACACGCATACAGTTCGTAGCTCTCCCGGTAGTTCACCGTGATCCAGTGCCCATACACCTTGGCCACCCCATACGGACTGCGCGGATAAAACGGCGTCGTCTCCTTCTGCGGCGTCTCTTGTACCCGCCCAAACATCTCGCTGCTCGACGCCTGGTAGAACCGAATCCCCGCGTCCACCATCCGGATCGCTTCCAGCACGCGCGTCACCCCCAACGCCGTGAACTCTCCCGTCAACACCGGCTGCTTCCACGACGTCGGCACAAACGACTGCGCCGCCAGGTTGTACACTTCCTCCGGTCGATACTCGCGCAAGATGTCCAGCAATGACATCTGATCCAGCAAATCCCCCTGCACGATCGTGACCTCATTCTGGAAGTGCCGGATCCGATCAAAATTGATGGTGCTCGTGCGCCGCACCATCCCCAATACCTCATACCCTTTTGACAGCAAATTCTCCGCCAGGTACGATCCATCCTGCCCCGTGATGCCTGTGACCAACGCTCTCTTCTTACTCATACGTTCCCCTCTATCGGTACGTATCCTACCCTGCGCACGTCCTCTCGCCAATAGGCCAGCACCCGGCACAGGCTCTCCTCAAAGGGAACTCCTGGCTCCCATCCCGTATCCCCCCGCAGCTTCCCGATGTCGCCGTAGATCACCGCTACATCCGTGGGGCGCATCCGCGCCGCCTCTTCTTCTACCCGCACCTCCACTGGGCTCAGCTTCAGTAGCACCTCCAGCAGACTCGCCACCGACCGAGGCCGCCCCGATCCTATGTTGTACGCTTCCCCCGACCGACCGCGTTCCATCAGCAGCGCATAGGCTCTCACCACGTCCTCCACATCCGTGAAGTCCCGCTCCGCCTCCAGATTGCCCACCCGCACCATCGCCTCGCGCAAACCCACCTCCGCCTCCGCTATCTGCCGCGCAAAGTTCGCCGCCACAAATCCCGGGCTCTGCCGTGGCCCCACGTGGTTGAACGCTCGCGCCCGGATCACGTCTACTCCGTGGCTCAAGTAGTACTGTCGCGCCAGCAAATCCTGCGCCACCTTGCTCACCCCATACGGATTGACCGGCTCCAACGGTGTCTCCTCGTCCACCGGCACTCTCTCCGACGAAACCGCCCCGTACACCTCGTTCGATGCCACGACCAACAAGCGGGCCTTCAGCCCCTCGCGTACCATCAGTTCCAGTATGTTCAGCTCCGGCCGTACGTTGTTCTCAAATGTCTCCCACGGTGCCCGCCACGACGCCGGTACGTACGCCTGGGCTGCCAGGTGATAGATGTGATCCGGCCTCACATCCAGCACCACGTCCTCGACCACCTGCGCATCTCGCAAGTCGGCGATGACCACCGGGACCGGGCGTTCCAAATGATCCACCCCATAGCCCAGCGCGTGCGCCAC
>JAUVPY010000321.1 GCA_030598425.1 Anaerolineae bacterium | reverse complement strand
GCACATCACGCCACGGAATAAAGGTTTTTTGCATTGAAATGTGCGTTGGAAGCGCGTTGCACCTACATTCGCTCGGGAGCGTTGACGAATTCAATCCCGTATGTTATGATAAGTGCCTCACCATTTACGGGGTGCCACCGACCAGAGCCAGCGCCTGTCCACGGGTAAGGAGGTAACAGGATGCCCTACACGCACTTGCTGGAACAGATCGAGATCTTTGCCGACCTGGACAATGAGCGGCTCCGACGGATTTCCGCGATATGCACTGAGCGTCTCTACGAACCAGGAGACGTTATCTTCCACGAAAACACCCAAAGCGACGAGCTGTTTGTCATCCTACAAGGCGAAGTCGAAATCCAAGTAGACCCCAAGATGTTGGGCGTCTCGGCCGATGAGTCACCCGGCCCGACCACCGTCGCCACGCTAAGGCGCGATCAGTCGTTTGGTGAGATAGCTCTGGTGGATAAAGGTCTACGTTCTGCCTCCGCCCGTTGCGCCGCGCCTGGCACCCACGTGCTGGCCATCCAGCGCGACGACCTGATCGAGTTGTGCCACCAAGACTTCGAGATGGGTTACCTCGTGATGCGCAATATGGCCGGCGATCTCGCCTTCAAGATCCGCCAGACGGACCTGATGGTGCGCGAACAACTCCTGTGGACCCCCGGGGCTAAGCCGTGTTGACAATTGGTCCTTGCCCTCTGAGGCTCCAGCGAAGAGTCTGATGATGTCTCTCAAGCGCTAACCCAAATGTCAACACTACCTAGTCCCTGAGCCGTCTCCCCACCCTGACGACAACCATCGTCATATCATCGTGAGGGGGGACATCGCCCATAAACTCGAAGACGTTATCAAAAACACAATCCAGAACGCTCTGAGCGTTATTCATATCGCAGCTCTTTAAGACAGCCTCCAGCCTTGGGAAGCCATACAGTTCGCGATTTGCGTTCATGGCTTCCACAATGCCATCGGTCACAAACAATAGCACATCACCGGGCTGCAAGTCAATTCGTTGCTCCTCGTATACTTCCCCGGCGACAACACCCAAAGGGAGCCCATAGGTTTCCAAATAACGAAACGAGTCGTTTTGATGATAGATGGGTGTGATGAGACCCGCATTGCACACGCGGAGCTGGCGACGGGTGAGATCAAATAGGGCGTAGAGCATCGCGGTGTTCATACCCGTTTCGTGCATACGCCGGTAGAGTAGGTTGTTAACTTGGCTTACGAGGGCAGCGCTGTCGGGGCTGGTGGTGGCCTGCGCCTCAACGACGCTGGTGGCAATCGCCATGTAGAGGGCACTGGCCATCCCTTTGCCGCTCACATCACCGATGGCCAATCCCAGCCGACCACCGGTCATCGGCAGGTAAGTATAAAAATCGCCGCCCACCTCTTCAGCCGGCAGTGAGCGTCCCTTGATGTCGAAGTCAGCCAGGGTCGGGTTGTACTGAGGCAGCAATGAGAATTGAATCTCACGGGCCAGAGCCAATTCCCGATGCCAGGCTTCTTGCTGAGCGACTGTCCGACCTGTCTGCTCCAATGCCTCGTTGGCCGCACGGAGCTCATCGGCTTGCTCGCGGTATTTGTGAAGAAGCTGTTCCCGCTCAGATCGGAAGACCCATTCCACAACCACCAGGGCACACAGGAGCAGTCCCAGGGCAATCACGTCTACCAGCTTGGTTGTTGTGACCGGCGGCGGCCGCAAACCGACGTATTCGGCCCAGGCCAGCACACCAAAGGCCAGCGTATCCACCGCGACTATGAGAATTGCTCCCCGCAATCCAATCAGTATTCCCGCCAGCGAAACGCTGAACGCGAAGAGCAATACCGAGATATCTTTGGTGCCCAGAAAGTACATCGCCAACAGAGTGGCAACGGTGATCAGCCCCAGAAACAGATAACTGGCCAGCTTCAGGTACCCCCGCTGGGCCAGCCAATAGATAACAAGCAGCAACGGGAACATCGAAAGCCAGAGGAAATTGCCAAGGGCCAGGGTCCCCCGGGCTGGTGCGACGATCACCCAGCCAGTTAGAACGTAAATGCCCAGCAGCGCGATGGCACTGACCAGAACCGCCTTGAGCACAAATTCGCGATGCGCCGTCTCCTCGTCCGTTGAGCTCGGCATCGTGAGCTTGCGCAACCAATCCAGCATAAAGCCTCCTAGCGGTACACCAGTATAGCACCTGCCTGGTGGAGGGTCAAACCTGGGCTTGTTGGCAAGCAATGGGCACATGTGCTATACTGCGGGAGGAAAAAGCCTGCCACTTACCCCAGTCAGGACAAAGGTGACGGGCATTTCAAAGCGCCTGGTATGTTGACGGCCCGACCGGAGACATAGTACCCAGAATCATGAAAGAACTCCTGCGCCTCTTATTTCTCGTCGTGGTCATACTGCCCCTGACGCTCCTACTCATCGGCCCGGCCCTGGTGCTGGCCGGACTGAGAGGCAGACAGAAGATCGGGCCGATCGTTCTCAACCCTGACCGGCGGGGCGCAGCCGGACGTATCGGAGCGTTGCTGTTAGGCCTGCTGCTATGGTTGGTGATCTGGGGTGGCCTGGCAGCAGTACTGAGTGGGATTGTGATACCCGCCATTGTCAGCCCGTCATCCTCGACACGCCAGGCCAACGTCACGCCGACCCTGCCACCGGTGGTTCCCACGTCTACGCCGCCGCCACCCCCATCCCCCGCTCCCCAGCCAACGGCCACGCCGACGACTCCACCGCGTGAGGAAGCGCCTGCTTCAACCCCATCTCCCGTGCCATCCCCATCTCTCACACCGTCGCCACTTCCGCCAACGCCAACTCCGGTTCCCCCCACCGCCACGCCCGTGCCGCCTACGCCCACACCGCTGCCCACCCCCACACCCCCGCTACTGCCCAGCGCCACGCTCACGCCGTCACCCACGCCTTTGGCCACCCTCGCGCCGGGCGAAGCTAGCAGTGCCATCGCCGCTGTTGAAGCGGCAAATGACCTACTGCGCTCAGCCGTCATTGAGCCCAGTATCGGGAACCTGGCGGCACTCGAGGCAATTTGGCGGGGGGAGGCGCTGGCGAAGGCTCAGGCTTTTGCCCAGGACCTTTCTCAGCAGTATCTCCCTCCGTTGGACGTGAGCTACGTCTATCTTGCTTCGCCGCTGGTGCTGAAAGGAGACTCGCCGGATACAGCCCGCGCCATCTCCAGGGAGGCATGGACCTACACCGGGCCACGTTCGGTGCACGGCGAAAGCTTCGAGTTTACCTACACACTCCACCGGGAGGGGGATGGCTGGGTGATCACCGACTACGCCTATGGCTATGCGCCACTACCCTTACCCTTGGGCGAAGGGGACAGGCTGACCCCGATCCCCATCCCTTCGACCATCACCACAACCGTCGCCATCACGCCGGCCGGCCAGTAATCAGGCTCCGACTAGGTAGTGTTGAGATTAGAGATAGCACCAGAGAGACATCATCAAACTCTTCGCTGGAGCTCCAGAGGGCAAGGACCAAATGTCAACACGGCCTAATCCTCGTATCCGCTGGGATGCGCTTGGTGCCACTTCCACGCACTCTCAATGATGTCGTGCAGGGCTGGGTATTGGGGTTTCCAGCCCAACTCGCGGCGGATTTTGTCACTGCTGGCAATCAGAACCGCCGGGTCGCCAGGGCGGCGGGTACCGAGCTCGGCCGGGATGGGATGATGCGTGATCTCACGCGCCGTCTCAATCACCTCCTTCACAGTGAAGCCCTGACCGTTGCCCAGGTTGTACACACGGCTCCCCTGCTCCAGGGCACGCAAAGCCAGGATGTGGGCTTGGGCCAGGTCGATGACGTGAATATAGTCGCGTACGCACGTACCATCCCGAGTCGAATAATCATCACCAAAGATCGTCACCTTATCTCGCTTGCCCAGCGCCACGCCCAGCACAATCGGAATGAGATGTAGCTCCGGGCTATGGTCTTCGCCTCGCTGGGACGAAGCCCCTGCGGCGTTGAAATAACGCAGAGCCGCGTAGCGAAAGTCGTAGATCCGATCCAGCCAGAAGAGCATACGCTCCAACAGGCGCTTCGACTCGCCGTAGGGGCTACCCGGCACGATACGCTCCTGCTCGTCGATCGGTATACGTTGTGGGTCGTCGAAGAGATTCGCAGTCGAAGAGAGAATGAAGCGGCGGATGCCGTGCTCGACGGCGCTCTGCAGCAAGTTCAGCCCATTGGCAACGTTTTCACCCAGATACAGGAAGGGGCTTTGCATCGACTCGCCAACCAACGTATGAGAGGCGAAGTGCATGACTGCCTCCGGCCGGTGCTGGTCGAGGGCAGCATCAATAGCCGTCCGGTCAGCCAGGTCTCCCTGGACAAAGATCGCGTCCGGGTGAACAGCAG
>JAUVPY010000045.1 GCA_030598425.1 Anaerolineae bacterium | reverse complement strand
TCACAGCGCCTGCTTTTGTGCTGCCCGCCCCGAATCTTGGACGCGATGTTTCGTTAAAGGAGTATGCAGGAAAGAAGGTGGTACTGATCTTCTTCCCGGCCGGTCTCCAGAGTCTACTCGTTGAGCAACTTGGAAAGTATCAAGTCGCGATGCCGGATCTTGAGCAGCACGAGGCACTGATCTTGGGCATTTCGGACGCTACAAAAGATGAACTCAAGAGGCTGGGAGAAAACAACGGTATTGAGTTTGGGCTTCTGAGCGACTCAACTCCGGCTGGGGATATATCCAAAAAGTATGGAGCTTTCGTCCCGGACCAAGTGGTTCTGCCTAGCGTTCTTGTGATCGACGAGGAGGGCTTGATACGCAGAGTATATGAGTCCTCTAAGTACCCTAACCTGCCCAATCCAGCGATGGTGACGCGGGCGATCAAGAAAATGGTTGGTGTCCCGAAACCGATACCAGTTTCCCCGGATGACTGGCAACTTGGCCCACCTGATGCACCGGTAGTTCTAATTGAATATGCCGATTATCAATGTGGACCCTGCCGGGAGGTGTATCGACTGCTTAAGGAAGTCGTGCCTGTGTATGGAGATAAACTTCTTTGGATTCACAGGCACCTCCCTCTCAGGCACTCTCATCCCCTGGCCCAAGGGGCGGCCGAGGCGGCCGAGGCGGCCGGGGCACAAAGCAAATTCTGGGATGTGCACGACCGCTTGTTTGAAGCCGAGGGTGCCTTGGAGCGGGAGCAACTCATCGCATACGCACAAGACGTCGGTTTGGAAGTTGACAGATTCACACATGATCTAGATAATCGTCGCTTCAGGGATGCCGTGAATGAAGATTTTAAGCTGGCTGTGGGAAACAGAATCAAGCGTCCTCCAGCACTGTTCATCAATAGCTTGCCTTTTGAAGAGTCGCGCAGCAAGCGGGCAATTTGTGCCCGAATAGAGAAACTGTTGGCCTGCACATCCGCTATCCAAGAATCTGTCCGATGATGGATACAATACGGTTTTGAAGGGAGTGTTTGAACAAATGAAAGAACGCAAACCCAACATCGTTTTTATCTTGAACGATCACCAAGCGTACTACCGCCACGGTTGGGATGGTGGTGTGAAACCCGCCCGGCCGCATTTTGATCGTCTGGCGCGTGAAGGCGTGAACTTCGAACGGGCGTACACAGCCTGCCCGCTCTGCACACCAGCGCGCCGGTCGATGATCACCGGCCTGTTCCCACACAATCACGGTTTTGTTACCCTGGAAAAGGACGAGAACTTCGCAATTCGCGATCAGGGGATTCTGTACGAGTTGTTGGCCGGTCAAGGCTACAAGAATTACTACTACGGAAAATGGCACACGGGGCCCGGTACGGCGCATGACTACGGATGCGAGGGGTATTCATATCCACGCTTTGGCAACCCGTACATCACACCAGAATATGGAGATTATGTAAAGTCAAAAGACATGGACGTGGCCAGCTTCAACGTCGAGCACGTCTTTATGGAACCTGTATCCCCCGATGAACCGGAGCGCGGGCCGGGCTATCGCTGCGAGGCAAAATCGCTGCACCCCCACGTAACTGGCGTGATGGAAACACCGCCGGACACCCACGAGAGCTTCTTCATCGCCAATTTGGCCTGTGATAAGCTGCAAGAGTTGGCGCAGCGCGACGACGGGCAACCGTTCGCTATGCACGTTCACTTCTACGGACCCCATGCACCCTACTTCGCCAGCCCTGAATACTTAGCCTTGTATGACCCGGAGGAGATCCAGGAATACGGGAGTTTCCGTGACGACCTTTCGGGCAAGCCGCCAGTCTACCTCAAGGAGATGAACGAGCCGCTTGGACGCGATGATCGGCTCGTCTTTCCCAACCCACTGCCGTGGAGCGAATGGCAGAGGATTCTGGCCTATGTCTATGCCCAGATCACGCAGGTTGACGCCGCCGGTGGGATGATCCTCGATGAACTCGACCGGCTGGGGCTGGCTGAGGACACGCTGGTGGTGTGGACGACCGATCACGGCGATCCTATCGCGGCTCACGGAGGGCACTATGGAAAGGAGTCCTTTCTAAGCGAGGAAGTGCTTAGTATTCCCTTAGTGATGCGTTGGCCCAGTCGCATCGCGGCAGGGCAAGAAAGCCAGCACCTCGTCTCGAACGTGGACGTGCCTGTGACCCTGCTCGATGCGGCTGGCACCACCTTTACCGGGCCAGTGGACGGACGTAGTCTCCTGGATCTGGCCCTGGAAGAGCGGACTGGCGCCCCGACAGGATCGGAGTGGGAAGAGATTGTGTGCGAAACCCATGGTCACCACAGAGAACAAGTGGTGGGCCGGGCAATCATAACCCAGCGGTACAAGTACACCGCGTACAAGTTCAGCGAGATTCCCGACTATTTGGCCCACCTGGACCCCCCCGAAGAGACGAGTGAGCTTTACGATTTGCAGGAAGACCCTTATCAACTCCGCAACCTGGTTGACGACCCTGCCTATCGGGAGGTAGTGGCCGATCTCAGACGACGGCTCGAGGCGTGGCGCAAACGGACAGGTGATCCGGTGTTGCTCTAGCGGGCTGTAAGATGGACCCTGGCCGGGCCACCCTCGGCCCGCTCAATTCACGAGAGCAAGGAAAATGGATACAGAGAAATTCCTAGGGATCTTCGTTAACCCCATTTACGTTCAAAATGAGGGCATTCAGCAGGTCTTTGATAACCTCGAGTCGGTTGGAGCGAAGGCGATTTGCCTAGTTCCTCGTGTAGCTCGTCCTGGCGAGAAAGGCAAAGGCCGCCGCTATCCCGACTTGCACATGGATGGATACGAGCGTCTGGTCGCCCGACCGGTTTGGGGGAAGCGGGAGATCTACCTGGAGAGTATCCTGGCGTACGAACCCAACCTCAGCCTGTATGAGGCATCTCCCTATCGGCCCGTGGCAGGATCAACACCGACCGGGATAGACCGTGAAGTCCCCGATGCTATGATCGCAGAAGCAAAAAAGAGGGGGATGCAGGTTCATATGTTCCTTCATCCTTTCATCCCACCCGGAATTAGGGCGGAAGACCAGCCGATGTACGTTGACGGCTCAATTCCCCAACCGCCTCAGATCGTCCTTAATGCGTGTCTGAACAGCCCGGCCGCCCAAGCCTATGGCATGGCGCTGGTCGAGGATGCGATGCTGCGCTACTCAGGCGTTGACGGTTTGTTTACAGATTGGGCCGAGTATGGCGCCTATCGTCTTGAAGACCACTTTTCCTGTCTTTGCCCCCACTGCGAGGGAAAAGCGGGAGAGCAAGGGCTCGACTGGGACGTCATCAGGAGAGATGTGACGGCCTTGTGGAAGTGGATTCATTCTCTTACACCCAGGGAATTGGAGCGTTCCCGTCGCCTGCTTCGCAATCCATCAGAAATCCTGGAGCTTCTTACGCACTATCCCGGCTGGCTGTATTTTCTCCAGTTTAAGGCGAACACAGTTGTCAGCTTCTATCGCAAGGTCAGGCAGTTCCTGGACGATTTGGACCTGGAGGCGGTTGGCCTGTCGGCCAGGGGCTGGCCGCCGCCGTGGAATCGTTCGAGTGGAATGGACTACCGAGCGCTTTCGGAAGTTTGTGTTGCCGTTACCCCTAAACTGTTCACCTTTGACTACTCAGCACTGCCCCGCTGGTACGGGCAAACCCTATTGGCCTGGAACCCAGAGCTTGCCGAGTCCGAGATCCTGGACACACTGGTTGAATGGATGAGCCTGCCGGACGATTTTGAGCGACGATCTTTTGCAAACTATCACATTCCGGCTCCTGCCGAGCTGCATCCGGCTAAAGTTGAGGCCTATCGGATTCGACTTGACGAGGTGGCGGAACAAGTCCATGGCAAAGCACTTTGCTACCCCTTTGCTCATGCCTATCTGCCAGAGCCGCAGTGGAAGCGGATGATCGCCGTGATTCGTGACAGCCGGGTTGACGGTATGTGGGTGCAGATGTACGGATACCTGTCGGATCAGAAACTGCAGATCCTGAGAGAGTTGTGGAAATAGCCTACACTATCAGGAACAGTCTTGAAGGTGAACATGATGGCAAACCCAAACAACGGAAAACCCAACATCCTCCTGGTCATGGTCGATCAGATGACACCCTTTCTGACCGGAGCCTATGGGCATACGGTGGTGAAAACTCCCAAGCTGGATCGCCTGGTGGAGGATGGCATTCGCTTCGACGCCGCCTACACCAACTGCCCCTTATGCGCTCCAGCCAGAGCCTCGTTTATGACGGGCCAGTATGTCTCGCGGATCGGGTGCTATGACAATGCCGCGCCGCTATCCTCCGCCGAGCCAACTATCGCCCACTATCTATCCATTGCAGGCTATGATACAGTCCTGAGCGGAAAGATGCACTTCATCGGACCGGACCAACTGCACGGATTCCGCAGGCGAACCACCACCGATATCTATCCGGCGGACTTCGAATGGACAACGACCCGGGAGGTAATGACCAAGCCACAGTTTGGCAAACCGATTGCTGGCCAATACGTGACGGCCGGGATACGACCGTGGAGCAAAGGATTGGCCTTCGACGAAGAGACGCACTTCAGGGCACTCGAATACCTTCATTCGCGACCCGAGGGGGTGGAGGCCTGGGAGGCAGGAAGAGCGCGTGAGCCGTTTTTCCTATGCGTATCCTACCACCATCCTCACGAACCATTTCACGTGACCCAGGAACTGTGGGATATGTACGACAAAGAGCCAATCGATATCCCGCACTTCACCGATGATCTGGAAGCAACCTATTCGACCATGGACAAGTGGTGTCAGATATACCACGGCGTCGACTGGGTTGATTTGAAGAACCCACAGAACCTGTACAACCTCAGAAGAGCCTACTATGGCCTGGTGTCCTACGTGGACCAGAAAGTTGGGGAATTGATAAAGACCCTGGAAGAGGTAGGGGTGCGCGAAAATACGATCATCATCTTCACCAGTGACCATGGGGATATGTTGGGTGAGCGAGGCATGGTGCAGAAGAGACATTTCTACGAATGGTCCACCCGCATCCCGCTGATCGTCGCTTACCCTGATCGGTGGCAGGCAGGGACTAAGATCGGGCAACCGGTATCCCTGGTGGACCTGGCCACCACCATCTTGGACATAGCCGGAGTAGGGAACAGACTATCGCTTGACGGAAAGAGCCTGATGGGATTGATAAACGGCACCGACACCCAGGAGAAAGAGGTATTCTCCGAAATGCATACGGCCGGCGTTTTTGCCACCTGCTTTATGATCAGAAAGGGACAATACAAATACAACTACGTACACGGGGAAGACACTCAGTTGTTCAATCTGGAAGATGATCCTGATGAGTGGAACAACTTGTCGGGTAAGCCTGAGTACCAAGAGATAGAAGAAGGACTAAAAGCCCGCATCCTGGAGCAGTTTGACCCGGACAAGATCGAGCAGGATGTTACCGAGAGCCTGCTCAAGCGACAGTTGATCAGGGAAGCTATGAAGGTCAACGAGACGCATTGGGACTATTCGCCTCACTTTGATGCGACCAAGCAGTATGTGAGAGGTCGCGCACCAGTACAGTACTGAACTGGCTCTGCCCTTCCCGGTGGAAGTCAAAGAGGGAACAAAGATCTCGCAGCGGAAAGTCAGGTTTATAACGTATGGGAACTATACTATAATGCATGTCGCGAATTCCACATAGATCCAATGGATCTCGATTGATCTTAGTTGAAAATTACGTGAGGGTTACTGTACCAAAATGCTACTCACAAAGATTGTAGTCATTGGCGCAGGCAGCGCCGTCTTTGGCCTCAATACGGTCTCTGCCTTGATGAACAGCGAGCAACTACGCGGCAGCCAGCTCGCCCTGGTGGATCGGAACGCCGAAACTCTGGACCTGATCGCCCGATTGGCCAAGCGACTCAACCGGGAATGGGATGCCCAGATGGCGATCACCACCCACACTCACCACACTGAGGCGCTCGACGGCGCTGCCTTCGTCATCTCCGCGATCGAGGTACCGCCGCGTGAAACACTGTGGCGTTCGGATTATGAGATTCCCCTGAAACACGGCGTGCGCCAACCCTACGCCGAAAACGGGGGGCCAGGAGGCTTCGCTCACGCCGCGCGCAACATCGGCCCTGTTTTGGAAATCGCCCGCGATATGGAGCAGACTTGCCCGGATGCATGGTTCCTCAATTTTACCAATCCCATGATGCGCATCTGCGATGCGGTCGCTCGCTACAGCCAGATTAAGGTTGTGGGCCTATGCCACCAGATCTACGCGGGCTACGGAATGGTCGGGTTGGTACTGGCCGACTACCTGGGGATTGATGTGCCAGAGGGCCGTATAAGCGCACACGCCGACCCGGAAACGTGGCCACGGCTTATGCAGGTAGCAATCCAGGCCCTGGAGCACATCGAAATCCAGGCCGCCGGGCTCAACCATTTCACGTGGATGCTCGACCTGCGCGACAAGCGCACCGGCGAGGACCTTTATCCCGTTTTCGCCCAACTTTGGGCTGAGTTCGACGCCAGCTTCGAGCCGCTGACCCGCCGAGTGTACGACGCCTTTGGCCGGTTCCCCATCCCTGGTGACGGACACTTGTGTGAATACCTGCCATGGGTCAGCGACCCGATCACCAGACCATGGGAGAAATACGACATCAGTCTCTACGATTGGGACGTGTGGGACCAACGGCGTGGGAGGGGACACGACGAAATTGCCAGGATGGGTGATGGCCGGATGGCGATTGACCACCTTCGCGACGTGAACAGCGAAGGGGCGGTGGAACTGATCGAAACCGTTGCCGGGGCAGGGCATCACTATCATATGGCGGTGAACCTGCCTAATCAGAGCTACATCACCAATTTGCCGGAGGGGGCTGTTGTGGAAGTACCCGGACTGTTCAGCGGTATCGGAGTAAGCGGAGTAGCCATGGAGCTTCTGCCGGAGCCGATTGCCGAGCTTTGTCGCCGCGAGATCACAGTGACGCGCCTGTGCGTCGACGCTGCCGTGCACGGCGACCGGCAAGCAGCCCTACAATGCCTGCTGTTGGATCCGGTCACCACCGACATAGACGTGGCCCAACGTATTCTCGATGACTACCTGGAGGCGTACCGTGAGCACTTGTCGCAATTTTGGTAAAGCGATGGGAGATTGGAAGATTGGTAAATCAGGAATGTGGCCCAAGTTTACTCAAGAGATCAGGGGAGGGGGTAATGCCTGAGACAACGTCATCGCGCCGACGTATGCTGGCTGCCCTGGATTGTCAAGAACCCGATTATGCGCCTTGTTCGTTTATGCTTTTTAACGCCCTCAGAGACCGCAGCCAGAGCCACACCGAGTTCGTCGAGCGCCAGGTAGAAATGGGGTTGGACGCTTACGTCCAAATACCGCCTCGCCCACCGGTGCAGGTCAACGATTACTACAATCTGCACGGCCTGCCGGTGAGCTACGATCCGCGGGTGACTACCAGGGAGTGGGTAGAGGATCAGCCCGGCGAGCGAGACCCGATCCTGATCAAGGAATACAATACGCCGGGCGGCGTTCTGCATACCGAAGTGCGCCAGACTGGGGATTGGCCCTGGGGCGATCACGTGCCGTTCCTCGACGATTACCTGGTGCCCCGCTCCAAGAGATTCCTGGTGACGGGGCCTGAAGATCTGGACGCGCTACGCTATCTGTTAGTGCCTTCCGCCGAGGCAGAGATAGCCGCCTTCCAGACTGAGTCGCGACCGGCCCTGGAGCTGGCCCGACAGCACGACCTGCTGGTAGCCGGAGGCTGGGGTGTGGGGGCAGACCTGATCGGGTGGATCCACGGCCTGCAAGCCATGGTCTTTACCATTTACGACCAGCCAGAGTTTATGCGCGAGATGCTTGACATCATCGCTACATGGAACCGGGGACGCATGCATGTCGTGCTGGAGGCCGGGATTGACTTGTACATAAAACGGGCCTGGTATGAGAACTGCGATTTCTGGACTCCGGCCAGCTATCGCGAGTTTCTCTTCCCCATCCTCAAAGCCGACGCCGAATTGGCCCACCAGAAGGGGGGCCGTTTGGGCTACATCATCACCTCGAATTGCATGCCGCTCTTGGATCTATTCGCGGAGGCTGGCGTCGATGTGCTGATCGGCGTGGACCCTGAGGCGTGGGACATGGCCGTCGCCAAGAAAAAGCTGGGAGACAGGGTGTGCTTGTGGGGTGGGGTGAACGGACATTTAACTGTAGAGCAAGGTTCCTCTGAGGATGTGCGGGCCGAGGTACGCCAGGCAATGGAAATCTTGGCTCCCAGCGGCGGATTTATTCTTTCCCCAGTAGACAACGTGCGTGAGAACACCCCCCGCGCCCACGAGAACGTCTCAGCACTGATAGATGAGTGGCAGCAACTGACCGAACAGTAGACATCATACCCACCCGGTACGTCATCAAGGCATCCTCGGGCAAAAAACAGAACGTCATTGCCCTAAAGTCAATAGAAAGGAAACCGACATGTCGAACATTCAAGATGGTCCCAGTTCACCACTATTTGCGTCTCTGCCTCTCAAGGGTAATGTGACGCTATCTGAATTAGCCAATGCCAGCATTTCGGAGGAAATGGCAGAGGCTTTAGTGCACGCGCCAAGCGGAGCCTGTGTTGCCTGGGGCATCCCCTTTGAGGTTGAAGACGTTGTTGCGATCACGGAGGAGGTTGTTGCTGTGGAGTTCAGCCCAACCGTGGCACAATGGCTGGTCTTTATGCACACTTCGGATTTGCGCCCGTTGGAATCCGGCCCGAGTGGATTCACCTCACCTATGCGTGGAGAGGGACAACTCGGCGAACACGCGGCGGACTATGTCATCCTTTACGCGGATGGTACCGAGGAGCGCACACCGGTCCGCCGCCGCCATCAGCTCGGTGCATTTAAGCGCCGCTGGGGCGAGAACCCCTTCGAGGCGGTTGCCCATCCCAAACCCCATCCAAAGCGGGCATCGCACGAGCAACTCATCGCCGGATGGGGGCGGAGTCAGACGCGAGTGGCTCAGCTCGATGGTGGACACGGTGAGCCTTGGATCTACTGGCTATGGGCGTGGGAGAACCCGCACCCAGATAAGGCCGTTGTCGGAGTCCGCTTCGAGCCAGTTTCAAGCCTAGTCATCGTGGCGGGGATCTCCGCCGGCAACTCGTTCTTCCTTCCCTTTGGCAAGCTCAAGACGACACCCTTACGCTGGCAGACACGCCGCAAGGCCCTCCTGACACTGCCCTCGGGAGAAGCATTCCTACCTGAATTGAACGAACAGGGGGTGCTTGATCAGGTCCAACTCGATTTGGGGCAAGTCATCTCGGCCGCGCCTCGCCTGATTTACCCCAACGCCCCCTGGGCTGAGACGTACAACAACCAAGTTCCCGAGATCTCCGAGCGCGAGATCTTGATCGAGTATACGGCTCACCCAGACGCTTGCTTCCACCTCCCCGGAGGGCAAACTGTCCCTGCCCAGAGCGTAGTGGAAGCATCTGAAGCGCAGGTCGACGATGGCCCATCAGCGAGTCCTCTGCAGCCGGTGCCACCGGCGACGCAACGGGTCACGCTTCGAGCGGTGGAGCGTGGCAGCAACAAGAGCGTGCCGGTCAAGTTACACGTACACGGTGAATGGGGCGAATACCTGGGCCCAGTCGATCGCCACCGCATCCCCAATCCGGCGTGGTTCGAGGACTACAGCGTGGACTTCTCACATCTCGACACCCACGCCTGTACCTACATCCCTGGCGAGACGAGCATCGATCTGCCGCTGGGCAAGGTGTACCTTGAGGTATCAAAGGGATTCGAGATACGGCCGGTACGAAAAGTGATCGAAGTAACGCCCGACACCCAAGAAATCGTCATCGATATTGAGAAGGTGCTGCCTTGGCGCGAAGAGGGCTGGGTCACGGCCGATACCCACGTTCATTTTCTATCTCCTATGTCGGCCCTGCTGGAAGGCTCTGCTGAGGGCGTAAACGTCATCAACTTGCTGGCCAGCCAGTGGGGAGAACTGATGACCAACGTGGGTGATTTTGATGGCAAAATGACGTGGGGTTCCAAGGAAGCTGGCGGAGACGGCGAATACCTGGTGCGTGTGGGAACGGAGAACCGCCAACACGTGCTGGGCCATATCTCACTACTCGGCTATCAGGGTCAGATCATTGCGCCGATGACGACGGGCGGCGCGGATGAGTCAGCCTTGGGCGACCCGATTGAGATCCTGCTCACCGAGTGGGCGAGACAGTGCAAGAAGCAAGGAGGGCTGGTTGTCCTGCCACACTTTCCCAATCCCCGTGC
>JAUVPY010000278.1 GCA_030598425.1 Anaerolineae bacterium | reverse complement strand
GCTCCTCGTCTTGAGATAGCTCCACCCCGCAGCCCATCTGCTCGATGCGAGCAACGACGTTGTCCATCTGGGCCCGGGTCGCACCCTCCTTTAATATCACAATCATATCATCTCCTCCTGCCGGATGCAGATCTTTAGCGTTTTGGAAACCCTAAAGATCTTCGTAGACAGCCTGATTATCGGGAACGGGTGTCGTAGCGGCCGGGTAGGAGCCCAACAGCTTGACGAATAGGGAACGCCGCAGCAGCGCCATGATGGCCGCTTCACACTCGGGGTCCTGGCAGTGTCCCTCAAAGTCCAGGTGGAAAAAGTACTGCCAGGGCCGGTTGAGGCGCGGGCGCGACTCGATCTTGGCCAGATTGACGCCCCGCTTGGCAAACTCGCCCAGGCACTCGTACAGCGCCCCGGGTGCGTGAGGGGTGGTGAACATCAAAGACGTCTTGTTGCGCTGTGCGCGAGGTGGAGCTTCGCGAGCCAGGACGAAGAAGCGCGTGTAGTTGAAGGTGAAGTCCTCAATGTCCCGGTCGAGTATCTCCAGGTCGTAGAGCTCGGCCGCCAACTCACTGGCAATCGCCGCCATCCCAGGCTCCGGGTTGGCTGCCAGGTCGCGGGCGGCGCCGGCAGTGTCGAAGGTAGGCTCGCCTTTCAACCCGTGGCGGCTCAGATAGCGCTGGCACTGGGCCAAGGCCTGGGGGTGCGACCACACCTGTTCCACGTCATTCAACGTGGTGCCGGGTGGGGCGAGCAGCATATGCTGCACGCGCAAGATCACCTCGGCATATACCCGCAGGTCGTGTTCCATCAAGAGTTCATAAGCGCGGGTCACCGAACCGGCGATGGCGTTCTCCACCGGCAGCATGGCGTAGTCGACGTCGCCGCCGTCCACCAGCGGAAACAGATCGTCCAACGCCCCGCAAGGGACACTTTCCACCTCCGGGCCAAAATACTGGCGAACCGCCTGTTCCGAGTATGCCCCGGCGATACCTTGAAACACTACTCTGCTCGCGTCCGTCATTGCGCCCTCCTCTCCTCCAAAAACAAAAAAACGCGGAGCGGTTGCTCCACGTCCTCCTCTTTAATCCTTGGGTTTTCGCCTATCTTACACTGACGTTCACCCGTCGCGAAGCAACCGTCTTACGCGCGGGCTAAAAAAATAAAAGGAAAAGGCGAACTTGTCCCAGGACTTGTGAACTGGCATTTGCGGCGTCCCACGTCACTGCTCAGATTGAGCACCATAATACGTGGGTTGGCGCGATTTGTCAAGTCGAGATCAAAGACCGCGCTGCACCACCTCCATGGCGATTCTCTCCCACTCCCACAGCCGCTTCGGCTCATAGCGAACGGTTGAGACGTCTTTCATAATGACCTCGACGTGGCAGCCCTTCGCCACCTCCAGGAATTGGACCAGATCGGCCCGCGCTGCTTCCGGCCGCCAGCTATCTTCAGCCAGCCACGCCGGTGTCGGCTTGCGAGATACGACGTAGTCCGTCCCGATTTCCTCGACGGCCCGCTCTGAGTTGACCCAGGGGCTCACCGAGATCTTGCGCAGGGTGGGGATCTCACGCAAGATGCTCATCTTAACGTCCAGCGGCTCGCAGCAGCCATAGTAGGTCAGCCGCCAGCGCTCCAGCCAGCGCATCTCGTGCTTGAGCGCGAAGTCCCAATGCATCTGCGGCGAGACAGAACTGAAGATCTGCGCCGTGGCGTGGCCCCACATATTCCACGGTCGCACGTGGGCGGGGTCGTAGTCCTTACCGGGCATTTGTGACGTATAGCCGTAACCGCCTGAGCCGATACGGGTGTTGTCGTCGTTGCGAGATAGCAGGTTGAGCCGCTCCCATTGGTCCAACTCGCACAAGTAAGCGTCCACCAGGCGCGAGATGGCTGCCTCAACCATCTGGGGGCGGTCCACCAGGTCCAACATGGCCTCCTCAACGCCCCACCAGCGGATCAATTCGTCCCAGGGCGCAAACCAGATGTACTTATGGCCCGCTTTCTTGACCGGCAAAATGTCGCCGAAGATCGCGCACATCTTCCCGTAGTTCTCTTCGGTGGCCCCCCGGTCGACCCTGACCCGGGGCATCTGGATCTTCTCGAGGTCCTCCGGCTCGACGATTTGCCGGTGAAAGCGCCGGGACACGACGTCGCTGGCTTCGTCGGTCCTGGCGATGTCCACGTCTTCTGAGAGGCCATACCCGCTGCTGTGGATGGCCAGCGGGCAGGTGATGTAATCATCAACGATCATGTCGGCCGGCATATGGCGCCATTGGTAGAGCAGCCGGCGCAGGTCGCTCTCGATCTCTCTCGCCCACGGGTTGCTGCATCGCAGTGTCAGCTCGCCGTTCACGTCCATCTCGTGCCACGGGATCTCGTTGATCCAGACCATGGGGCGCACGGGCTCGAGATCGTTGAGCCTGCGCCATAGCTCGGCCTTCTCTGTGTGCACCGGCAGCGCGGCGACCTCGGCCTGCTCCTCGGCCAGCCGGCGCAAAATGTCGCGGTCCCCTTGAGGTACATCCATCTCAGCCAGCCTTTCGACACGCTCATTATACTTCAATTTCCAATAGCTAAAAGTCCCCCTCTCGGATGTTGTTAGCGATAAATCTCACCACAAAGACACTTGGACACTAAGTAATCTTTAGAAAACTTTGTGGCTTTGCGTCTTTGTGGTGAAACCGATAGATCCACTCACGCAACAATACCTTTATGAAGGGCACCACTCACTAGCTGCAAGCAGATTATACAGCGCCCGCTTGCGAAAACCTACTGGCCGACGTGCCACGCGCAGGTTTATGACGAAACGTCAGTGTAGGCCTTGACAGCCGTACACATCTGCGTTATACTGTACGGCAGAGAGGTGCACTATGGAGAAGACCAAGCTAACGATCCGTGTTCCCCGCGACTTAATCGAAGGGGCCAAACGCTACGCCAGCCAAAACGACACGACCCTGACCCGGCTTATTTCGGAGTACCTACGCCAGCTAACGGCCCAGAGCGATCCCCTGACCAACGCTCCCATCGTTCGGCGCCTGTCAGGAACACTCTCCCCGGACGTCTCAGTCGACGACTACCATCATTACCTGGAAAAGAAGTATGGCCGCGAAACTTAAAGTTCTCATCGATCTCAACCTCATTCTCGACACCTTGCAAAAGCGGGAACCCTTCTACGCCTTTTCGGCCCGAGTCCTGGCCTGCGCCGAGACTGGCGCAGTCGAAGGAACCGTGGCTGCCCACACCATGACGACGTTGTTCTATTTGGTCGCCAAGGATCAGTCCGCCGAACAAGCCAGGGTCACTCTTACCGAGCTGTTGCAGTTCTTGTCGGTAGCCGCCGTGGACGGTACCACCATCGAGGGAGCGCTAAACCTACCCTACAGAGATTTCGAGGATGCTGTCCAGATGATGGCCGCCGTGCAAGCCAGCGCGCAGTACCTGGTAACTCGCAACGTACGAGATTACAGAGCTGGCCCCTTGCCTGCACTCCAGCCAGCCGAACTATTGGCTCTGGTCTAGAAGATTTCACTGGGATCTCCAGGGCAAGCCAGTTCATATGGTATGGGGGATTTGGAGAAATGCTTCTGCGAAGCAGAAGCGCGACTCGCTAATTTCTTCACACTACCCCCGTTACGGCTTGATTTAGGTTAGATGCCGTCCGCACGTGCATACAGGACAGACCTGCCTCGCTTGCCCACCTGGGTGATCACGCCCATCTTGCGTAGACAATAGGCTGCCCTCTGCGCCAACCGCCGTGGCTTCCTCATGGCGCCGGCCAAATCAGACGTTGTAAACATCCCCGGCAAGTCATCCGGTATCAAAGCCCAAACGTCCCCCGGTGTCTCGAAACGCTGACCCGACACCACCTCCAGGAGGCGCCGCTCCTCCGTCACCCATCCTCTCCGTCGCCAAGCACGCCGCCCATCGTAGCGCCGTACCTCTTCCTCCTGGATTAGCAACACCTCCAGCGAGAAGTTCGGCTGGGCCAGCAAATCGGGAAAGCTGACCAGCTCGTTGAAAACGTCCTCGACCCCGCCTCGCTTGGGCGATTTCCGGCGTTGTGCTTTCCCTTTCGCCTCGGGCTCCGGGTCTAGCTTGACGATCCACTTCTCGTGGGGGATGGGGTAGACCAAGCGCACCGGGTGTTTGGCCACCAGGGTCGACAGTTTCTCCTTCACGGCCGAAAAGTTCGCCGTCTGGATCTCTATCAAGAGGTCCCCGCGAACGATGTCGATCACGAACCCATCGACCAGCGCCTCAAACACGTCGTCAGGCTGTGCGTACCACTGCTTTAATGCCGCGTGCATCGGCTTTTCGTTCAACAAGCCAATCGTAGGCGACTGGGGGGAATTCGTCATTTCTGCATTGCCAGTGTTACCACGCTCAAGGTCGCGCTCACCTCATAGAAGCGACCCAGATCCTGGACTTCGTCTTCAAGGGCGGCAGTAACCTGACCACTGAGGTCCTCGAACGGCTCAACCGTGACGACCAGGCCGGCTCCGCCCCGCTTCAGCTTCCACGTTCCCGCCGCGCACCCGTCCACGATTAGGGGCGGACGGAGCACGCCTCCGCCCGGATGAACGCGCTTCGCGTACCGTTGCGGCACAGTCAGGTCGCGGCTGCTATAGCCAAGCAGGTAGGGGTCAAAGCTGGGCCGTAAGCGTACAACAACTCCCTCCTCACGAGGCTCATCCAGCCACGCGGCGCGGCTTTTCAGAATCCACATGGGCGAACCGTCAACCTCAACTTCCAATAGTTCGTCCAAGACCGACTCGATACCGGCCCGCGCCTCGCTTACGGACAGCCCGGACCATGCCCCCAAGTC
>JAUVPY010000359.1 GCA_030598425.1 Anaerolineae bacterium | reverse complement strand
TGAATCGACAAGCCGCGAGATCGTGGTGGCCTTGGCCCAGACGCCTGCCTCGTTAGATCCAGCCGACCACCGAGACCGGACGGCGGAGAGCGTGATCCGCAACATGTTTGACGGTCTGGTGACCCGCGACACCCGCAACGGCGTCCATTTGGAGCTGGCCGAGGAGATGAATTGGCTCGACGATCAGACGCTGGAGGCCAAGCTGCGCCAGGGGGTCCTCTTCCACGACGGCGTAGAAATGACTGCTGACGACGTGGTCTTCACCTTCAACCGCATCATCCAGGAGAATGCTATCGAGTACCCGGAGCCCCATAGTTCTCCGCGCCGGAGCCTGATCGCGCCGCTAGAGTCAATCGAGAAAACTGGCCCCTACTCCGTGGTGATGCGCTTTGACGCCCCCTGGCCATCGGCGATGCAACTGCTGGTTCACCAGCAGATCGTGCCCAAGCACTACATCGAGGAAGTGGGCACAAAGGGCTTCGTTGAGCACCCCATCGGCAGCGGGCCGTTCAAGTTCGTCTCCGCCAACGCGAGGCTGGATGAGATCGTTATGGAGCGCTATGAGGATTACTACGGCGGTGCCCCTGATCTGCCTCCGGTGGCGCCCGCGTGCGTTGATCGCGTCGTCTTCCGCACCGTCCCCGACTCTCAAACTCGGGCGGCGGCGCTGACGATTGGCGAGGTGGACATCATCCAATCAGTGCCGTTGGATTTGATAGAGACTTTGGAGGAGAAGCCTTCCGTCCAGATCAAGACGGCACCGGGCACTCAGCCCAAGTGGATGGAGATGAACGTCGATCGACCGCCTTTCGACGACGTGCGGGTCCGTCAGGCTTTGAACTATGCGGTGGACAAGGAACGGATCCTCGACGAAGTCTACGGCGGTCGGGCTGTGGCTTTGCCAGGGCCTCTGTCGCCTTTTAACAACTTTGTGGACAAAGAGTTGGAACCGTACCCTTATGATCCAACGAAAGCGCTGGATCTTCTTGCAGAGGCCGGCTGGTCAGATTCGGACGGGGACGGAGTCCTCGATCAAGATGGAGGGCGTTTGACCTTCGCCATGGATACTTTGCAGGAGTGGCTTCCCCTGGCGGAGGCAGTGGCCGACCAACTCCGGGAGATCTGTGTAGCAGCCAGCGTCCGCGCATGGGAACCGGGTGTCATCCGACCCCAACTGTTGGAGGGTAAGCGTTTGGCCTACCTGGACGACTGGGGCGACTCAGCCTTTGATCCCGTCGGACACTTCGAGGCCAAATGGCACGGCTACGTCGAAGGCCAGCCCTATGGCCGGGCGAACTTTTCAGGGTATAACAACGAACGGGTGAACCGGCTCATCGTGTTGGGTGAGCGCACTGCCGACGCAGACGAACGACACGAATTCTACGACGAAGCCCAGGGTATCATTTACGAGGAGGTTCCCGCCGTGTTCTTGATCCTGCCCGAAGAGGTCGAGGCAGCCTCAGTCCGCATCCAGAATTGGGAGCCAGCTTCGGACAGTCGTATCAACTTGCACGACGTCTGCATCGAGCCTTAACATTACAGCCTCTGGCTGGCTGACCAAATCACTCTGACCATTGACCGCGCCCTGTTGCTGACTTGTTCATTTGCTAATTTGCCGATTTGTCTATTTGCTGGTGTATCCAGGAGGATTATCGTGCTGTTGGGAATTCGGTGGGGAAAACTGCGTGCCAAGATCATCGCCTGGTCCTTTGTGCCGACGGCGATGATCTTGCTTGTCGTGGCCCTGGTCGCTTTCTATGCCTACCGGCAGGTGTCAGAGACCTTGGCCATCGAGCGGGACCAGGCATTGGCCTATCTCTCAAGCGATCGACTGGCGACCGCCTTGGAGGAATACACAGGCCTTCTCTCCGCTCTGGCTCGCACCCCAGATGTCTACCAGGATGACCCATCCGCCCGAGCCGACGCTCTCAGGCGGGCCAGCCGCGGTCTGGCGGCCTTCGACGCTGGCGTGGTGCTGCTCGACAATTTTGGCAGGGTGGTCGCCGCCGAGCCAGAGCGACCGGGGATCCTGGGGCAGGACTGGTCTGATCGGTCTTACTATAGAGACGTGCTTCGCTCACGGATAGCCGGTTCGCCCCCCGGATTGATCGCCTCGGACGTCGTGCCTGATGGACCGGAAGGCGCAGAGGTCATCGTCGGGGCAATGCCCATTATCGGCGAGCAAGGCGAGTTCCGGGGTGCCCTGGTGGGAATGCTACATCTAGGCACACTGGCCGTAGATCCCGGCTACGGCGTGAATCTGCTGCGCATCGGAGGCGGCGGTGGCACCTACTTGGTGGACAGCCAGGGGCGGGTCATCTACCACTCTGACCCTGATTTCGTTGGGGATGACTTGTCGACTCAGGCGGTGGTAGAACAGGTGTTGAGCGGGAACACGGGCGCGATGCGCACCCATGATCTCAGCGGCCAGAGCATCGTCGCCGGCTTCGCCCCGGTGCCGGGCACGCCCTGGGGCCTGGTCGCTGAGGAAACCTGGGCTGCTTTGACTGAAGACAGCCGTCGCTACCAACCTTTCCTGGTCTTTTTGTTGGTGCTGGGTGTGGTGGTGCCGGCTGTTGTCGTCTACACTGGAGCCACACGACTGGTAAGGCCTATCACGGACCTGATTAACGCCGCGCAGGAGGTGGCCCAGGGCAACCTGGGTCAGACGATAACGGCCGATACGGGGGATGAAATCGAGGAACTGGCCGATCAGTTTAATCTTATGTCGCAGCAGCTTCAGGCATCGTATGCAAACCTGGAGCAAAAGGTGGCCGCTCGCACCAGGGAGCTGGCGACGCTGAACGCCATTGCCGCCGCGGTGAGTCGTTCCCTGGACCTGGAGGAGACTCTGAGCGACGCCCTGGACAAGACGATGACGACGCTGGACCTGGAGTATGGCGGCTTCCTGCTAATGGAGCCGGACGAGGAAACTATGACTCTGCGGGTATCCCGCGGCTTCACCGAGGAATTTAGAGAGGCTATACGATACATCCGCGGTGGTAAGAGTATTTCAATCCAGGCGGTGACGCAGGGCACGCCAATCGTGATGGATTTGCGGGAATATTCCGATGAGCGACTGGCCCCCCTTCTGCATAAGGAAGGGATGCAGACTCTGGCCAGCACACCCATCATGCACAAAGGCCGGGCACTGGGAGCGATGACCCTGGCCACAAAACGGCCACGGGCCTTCCCGCCGGAGGAGCAAGAGCTGCTGGCGGCCATCGGTCAGCAGGTCGGCGTAGCAGTCGAAAACGCGCGGCTCTACGAACAAGCCCAGCAAGAAATAATCGAGCGTATACGGGCGGAAGAGGAACTACGGCAGGTCAACGAGGAGCGCGCCCGTCGCAATCGTGAGTTGGCCCTCTTAAACCGGGTCATCACCGCCAGCACGTCTAGATTGGAACCAAAGGCCGTTTTGGAGGCAGTCTGCCGGGAACTGGCGGAGGCTTTTGGCCTATGCCAGGCAGCAGCGGCGCTGGGCCCAAGGGACGAACCTCCGACCTCCCTCACCGTCGTGGCAGAATACACACTTGAGGAAAACCCCAGCGGCCTGGGCCACGTGATTCCCGTTGAGAATAATCCTGCCACACAGTACGTGCTAGAAAATAAAGCGCCGTTGGTCGTAACCGACGCGCAGTCTGACCCTCGCATGGCGTCAGTCCATCACCTTATGCGGGTGCGAGGCATCGTTTCAATCCTTATTCTACCGCTGATCGTGCGCGATGCGGTAGTAGGCACCATCGGGCTAGACGCCTTTGAGCAGCGTGAATTCTCAAAGGAGGATATCACCCTGGCCACTAACGCCGCAGCAGCAGCAGCCCAGGCGCTCCAAAATGCCTGGGCGGAAGAGGCATTACGGGAGGCCAAAGAAGTCGCCGAGGACGCCAACCGGGCAAAGAGCACCTTTCTGGCCAATATGAGCCACGAACTCCGCACGCCCCTTAATGCCATCCTGGGCTTTTCCCAATTGATGGCCCGCGACTCATCACTTGGCAAGGAGCATCAAGAGAACTTGGAGACGATCAGCCGT
>JAUVPY010000009.1 GCA_030598425.1 Anaerolineae bacterium | reverse complement strand
CGGCCGAGGGCGTGGAGCGGGGAGCGTAGAGGGTGAAGCGTACTGCGTACTGCGTTTTGTGTGAGGTCAACGGAATACGCAGTACGCAATACGCAGTTCCGATCTTGGAGATTGCCCGATGACAACATTGACCAAAGCTGACTGGGGGACACTCGAGGCTGAGCTGCCCGAGGACGGGCTGGTGACAGACCCGATAGAATTGATAACCTACGAAGTCGATGGCGGCCTGGACCGGGGGGTGCCCCAGGCGGTCGCCTTCCCACGCAGTCCTGACGATGTGGTGGGGCTGGTGCGCTGGGCAGCCGAGCACGGGATGCCGTTGGTGGCGCGGGGTGCAGGTACCGGGCTCAGCGGCGGGGCCGTACCCAGCCAGGGGGGACTGGTTCTCTCCTTCTCGCGGATGAAAGAGGTGCTGGAGCTCGACGAAAAGGGGCGCTCGGTCGTCGCCCAGCCCGGAGTGGTCAACTTGACCCTGGACGAGATGGTTAAGCGCCGGGGGCTCTATTATCCCCCCGACCCGGCCAGCGGGCGGTCGGCCACCCTGGGCGGCAACCTCGCCGAAAACGCGGGCGGCCCGCACTGCTTCAAGTACGGCGTCACCACCAATTACGTCACCGGCCTGCAGGTAGTAACTGCCAACGGAGAGTTAATGCGGACCGGCGGTCGTGCCCTTGACTACCCCGAATACGACTTCACGGGGCTGCTGGTCGGCTCCGAGGGGACCTTGGCGATCGTTACTGAGGCCAGTCTGCGCTTGATGCGTAACCCGCAGGGCGTCAGGACCCTGATGGCCAGCTTTGACTCGGTGGAGGCGGCGGGCGAAGCGGTTTCCGTTCTTATCGCTCAGGGACTGGTCCCGGCCACGATGGAGATGATGGATCGTAATATGGTCGGCATCATCGAGGACTACATCCACGCCGGCTTGCCCACAGAGGCGGCGGCCATGCTCATCGTCGAGGCCGACGGCTACCCCGAGAGCTTGGACCCGCAGATGGACGAAATCACCCATATCCTGGGTCAACAGGGGGCGCGTGATCTGCGGGTCGCCAATACCGCTGCAGAGCGAGAGCAGATATGGTACGGGCGCAAGAGCGCTTTTGGCGCCATCTCTCGAATCAGCCCGGCTTATTACGTCGCCGATGGCACCGTCCCGCGCTCGAAGCTGGCGAGTGCGCTGGCGGGCGTCAATCAGATCTGTGACCGCTATGATCTGCGGGTCGGCTACGTCTTCCACGCTGGCGACGGCAATCTGCACCCGTTGCTGCTGTTTGACCCCCGCGACGAGGAGATGGTGGAACGAGTGCACCAGGCGGGTCAAGAGATCATGGAGCTGTGCGTGGCGCAGGACGGGTCCATCAGCGGCGAGCACGGCGTTGGCGTGAGCAAACGGGGTTATATGCCGCTCATGTACAGCGCTGACGAGTTGGCCGCGATGCGTGAAATCAAGGAGCTGTTTGACCCCGACAACCGGCTCAACCCCGGTAAAGTACTTCCTCCTGACGCGAATTCCTACGCTGAGGCTGTGGTTTCTTTCGAGAGTGAGCCGCTCGCTTCACCCATTTTGCCTGAGAGCGACGAGGAGGCGGCCAAAGCGCTGCGAGCTGCGCAGGCAGCCGGTCAGCAGGTGTACATTCGGGGCGGACGCGACAGGGTAGCCTCGGCGACATCGGATACGAGCGGGGCAGCCTGGCTTTCCAGCGAACGGCTGCGCGGCATAGTCACTTACGCGCCGGAGGATTTGTACGTGACGGCCCGGGCTGGCACGCCCCTGGCTGAGCTGCAGGAGATGCTGACGGCCGACGGGCTGTGGACCCCACTGATCTCCCCCTGGGCCGAGAGCACGTTGGGGGGGCTGCTTGCGACAGATCTCAACAGCCCGCAGCGCATGCGCTATGGCGCGATCCGCGACCAGGTACTGGGTGTGCGGGTGGTGCTGCCCGACGGGCGACGGCTGCGCTATGGTCGACCGGTGGTCAAGAACGTGGCCGGGTACGATATGGTCAAGCTCTTCATCGGGGCCTATGGTACGCTGGGTCTGGTCACTGAGGTCACACTGCGTCTGGTGCCGCTGCCCCGGGCGCGGCGCAGCCTGTTGGCCGCGGTAGGTGACCTGGGATCCGGGCTGGCTTTGGGCCAGGCGCTATTGGACTTGAGCTTTGTGGCTTCGGCGGTGCTGTTGTGTGCGGGCTGTTCACGTCCGCCTGAGATGGCTCCCAGCCCCTATCTGTTTGTCCTCACGGCTGAGGGGCACCCCCAGGATGTGGCGGCCGAGTTGGATGCCGCCCGCGCGGCGCTGGAGGTGGCAGGCGTCGACGGCGTCCTCGAAACCGAAGTGCTGGCCGGCGTGGATCTGTGGGCCGAGCTGCTGAGTGGGGGCGGCAGCTACGGACGCGTTGGTCTTTCCCCGAAAGACCTCTCGGCTTACCTGCAGGCCAACGGATCGGTGCTAAACGGGGACTCAACGCCGCACGTGGTCGATTTCGCCAGCGGGCTGATCCACGTGGCTCCGGCGGAGACAGGGCAGGTGCTGGCGCTGCGTGAGCCTGCTCTGGCGTTGGGTGGCTACGCGGTCCTGGCGTCGTCCAATGGCGAGGGCGACAGTCATTTCGACCGCTGGGGCTACGCTCCAGAGACGCTGTCCTTGATGCGCCGCCTGAAGGAACGCTGGGACCCGGCCAATTGCCTCAATCCGGGAGTGTTCCTGGTGTGATTGGTGGCGTAGTCTTGTGTTTGAATGACTATCAGGAGTTGAGGACTATGGATGGTTGGAGCGCAAAAGCAGGAAGAACCACTTTGCTGTTTCTTCTCGTGACTAGTGCGGCCCTGGCTATAGATGGCTGCGGGCCGAGCCCATCGCCCACCGCCATGCCGGGGAAAGGGGGTCAAGCTATGGCGTTTGAACTGACGAGCAGTGCTTTTGCCCAGGGGGAGACGATTCCTGTCAGGTATACCTGTGACGGCGATGACGTTTCACCGCCTCTAGAGTGGGGTGATCCGCCCGAAGGCACGCAGAGCTTCGCTCTTGCCAACGACGATCCTGACGCGCCGGCGGGCATTTGGGACCACTGGATACTCTTCAACCTGCCCGGCGAAGCCCGGTCTCTGCCGGAGGGAGTCCCTTCGGACGCTGAGCTACCCGATGGGAGCCGACAGGGTCAAAACAGTTGGCGACGGCTGGGCTATGGAGGGCCATGCCCGCCCAGCGGCACGCATCGCTATTTCTTCAAGCTTTACGCCCTGGACACGACCCTTGACTTAGCCTCTGGCGCGAACAAGAAGCAATTGCTTCAGGCTATGGAAGGGCACATCTTGGGCCAGGCGGAACTGATAGGAGTATACAGCAGAGAGTAGGAAGATCGATAGGAGGGAGGCACATGACCATCGCGAGAGCCGACAGCCAGCAGGCTGATCAGATCGCGCACAATCTGAAGGAGACCTACCAGCTCAGCGTCGTCAAGGATTGGGGGGAGGGGACCGAGGCGGACCCCCAGGAGTGGAGCGGCGGGGAATGGTCGTTGGAAGAACTGCATACCCTGCAGAAAGGGGTTGCCGATTTGGCCAACGCTATGGGAGGCCCAGATAAGTTCATCGAGAACATCGGATCGATCACCATCAGCCAGGTGGAGATGAAACACCGGGGGCTGGCTTCGATCCACGGGATCAAGTTCACCGCTTCGGAGATCTCAATTGACCCCTGGACGGTGGTGCACGAACTGGCTCACGTCTGGGACGCCAATTTCGGCTGGGGTCTGTCCAAGGCTATGGAAAGCTATACCGGCGGCCGCACCAATTTGGTGGCCACGGTCCTTAAAAGGCTACGTGGCGAATGTGATGATGCCGGCAGGCTGCCGGGATGTAACCGCTTTGGCTATTTCTACGGTGACGTGCCGCCTGCCGGGTCGGACCGGAACTTCAATCGCAAGGAGGATTTCGGCGAGTCGGTAACCGCCTACGTCTATCCCGCCCTGGTGCAAGGGCGAGTCGAACGCTTCAAGGACGACGACAGCTACCGGGACCTCTTGTATTATCCGGATTACACCCAGACCCTGCGTTGGGCATTTGTGGATGGCCTCATCAAGGGGACCATCGTCGGCGGCGGATAGGTAACGGGTAATCGGATGGGTTCCCTCGTGCACGTACTAAGCGAACGTCGTATCACTTTCGCGCCAATTCAGAAATCCATTGGACTGCGTGGCGGACTAATCTTGACGGTCTGCGCTTGCGCGCTCCTTCTGGTAGGTGCTTCGGGATGTAACTTTCCACCTGGTGGGGCTGCGGTTGATGGGTACGCGAGCGCGGAGGTGGAAACGTGGCACGACACGGACGGCGATGGCGAGAGGGACCCGGATGAAGCCCCGTTGCCGTGGGTCACTATCCAAATGGCCTACGAGCGGTCTATCACTGACTCAAAGGGCCAGGGAACGGTCGGGGTGTTCAAGCCGGGCTGTGCTCGCAAGTGCTGGAAGGATGAGTCGGTTTCGGTGGTGGTCCCACCCGAATACCGGGCCACCACCCCGACCGGGGTGGATCTGACGGGTGCGGAAGATACCTATGCGTTTGGTTTCCAGAGGGAAGATGGCGTGGAGGCTCCAGCCATCCCCGACGAGCCAGATTGGGCTAGGGCATTTGTCAACCGGGGTCTGGACGTGGTCGATTTTGATTTCGATGCCGATGAAAATCGGTTGGCCGTTGCTTTCGACACCGGAGGCAGTACGGATCAGGATGTGCTCTACGGGGAGATATTTGGCGTCATTCACACGTTGAGGGAGATAGAGGAGGTATCGGTAGAACAGGTGGAAATCTCCAACCTGCCGTCCAACCCCGTCGTGGTGTGTGAGATGAGCGAGGTTGAGGACTGGGTGGGAAAGATCCCGCCTGCGGAGATTGTCTCTACCTATTGCCAGAGTGGGGAGGATTAAGTGAGGTCTGTGATACTTCGTGAAGATTGATTTCGGCCATTGAATGGTTCTCGTTGGATGGCCAGGTTACGCAGAGTGGCAATGCGACAAGCGGCTCGGCAGTCGGCGGGAATTCTTCGATCTGTTTGATCTCGCCCATCACCTGATCTAACGCAGCGTTCAGACGGTTCAACGAATCCACCAGCCCTACTGCTTGCTCGAGCACTTCGTCTGGTGGTTGGCCGGGGCGCTCATTTGCAAGCTGGGTGCTCTCGATCGCCTGGGCTACCGACTCGCGCTGGCGTTGCAAGCCGTCGACAGCACTCTTGGTGTCTTGCACCAATGCATTTAATTCGTACTTGGCGATGCTTGCCAGACAATGGTGTGTGTGCATTGCAGACTTACCCACTCGATCCGATTGACTGATAGCTATCTTGGTTCGGGGAAAGGTGACCGGCACTTCAGGGGGCAAAGAATTCGGCTGATCCCGGCCATTTTTCCTTTAACTTAGTGCCGGTCACCTCATCTAAGAACCCCGAACTCAGGTATACTATAGCATAAGATCATAAGATAGGGATATGAAAGCAATTATAAAATGGTTAAAGAAATTGTAGGAAGGAGGCGTCAATGGAACTAGAAGGCAAAGTTGCTGTGATCACCGGCGGTGCAGTACGCGTGGGTCGGGCGTTGACTTTGGCTTTGGCCGAGGCCGGCTGTGACGTGTTCATCCATTATGGCCGTTCGGCAGCTCCCGCTCAGCAGACCCGGGCTGATGCCGGCGCATTCGGCGTCGAGGCGCATATCTACAGCGCCAACCTGGCCGACGCTGCCGCAACCCAGGGCGTCATCCCGGCCGCGGTTGATCGATGCGGACAGGTTGACGTTCTGATCAACAGTGCCGCCATATTCCCCGAAGAGGACACCTTTAGCACAACTGAGCTGCCGCTGTGGGACAAGCTGTTCGCCGTCAACTTGCGGGCCCCATTCCTGCTCAGCCAGGCCTTTGCGGCCCAGATTCCGCCTGATGGACAGGGCAAAATCGTCAACATCCTCGATGCGCGCCTTCGCCGACCTGCTCCCGACCACTTCGTTTACCGCCTGGCCAAGGGGGGACTGTGGAGCATGACTGAGATGCTGGCTCACGAACTGGCCCCGCGCATCACCGCCAACGCCGTCGCCCTGGGTGCAATCCTGCCCCCACCGGGTGAAGACGTAACCTACCTGGAGAACCTGGCCCAAACACAGGTTCCTCTTAAGCAGCCTGGCAGTCCCCAGATCGTGGCCGAAAATGTTCTGCACCTCTTGCGCCAGGATTTCCTCACCGGGGTCGTCATCCCCATCGACGGCGGTCAATTCCTATAAGAATATGAGCTTTTCGAAGACTGCAAAACGTTCGCCTTGTATGTGGTACGTATGGGAGGGATTGTGATGCCAAGAGTCATTGTGTTTGATGTGAATGAAACGTTGCTCGATCTACGGGCGCTCGAGCCTCACTTTCGGCGCGCCTTCGGCGATGCTGCCGTTCTCGATGCGTGGTTTGCCCAGGTTCTCCTGTCGGCGCTGGTGGCCACGGTGACGGATACCTATTCCGACTTTGGCACCATCGGCGGTGAGACACTTGACGTAATCTCGGCACGGCTGGGCGTTGATCTTTCGGCCAATGACCGAGCGCGGATTCGTGAGGGCATGCTCACCCTGCCACCGCATCCCGAGGTGTCTAAGAGTCTGTCGCGCCTGCGTGATGCTGATCTGCGGCTGGCTACTCTGACAAACTCGACGACGCAGGCGGCCAGGGCTCAATTGACCAATGCAGAGTTGATCGATTATTTCGAGATGATTCTGTCTGTTGAGGCTGTGCGTCGTTTCAAGCCGGCCGCCGAAACGTATCGTATGGCAGCCAAAGAACTTGGCGTTGATATTGGCGATATTCGTTTGGTCGCGGCTCACGACTGGGATATCGCCGGAGCCATGCGGGCAGGGTGCGCTGCCGCCTTCATCGCGCGGCCCGGAAAGGTACTGGGCCCGTCGGCGGAGCGACCAGATATCGTTGGCAAAGATTTGCGTGAAGTTACGGATCAGATTCTTGAAAAGGAGCTGTGAGTCGTGGATGCTGATCGAGTCGTACGAGAACAATTGCTCTTTCTCTTGCGTGGGGGAAATGCGCATATGACCTTTGATCAGGCGGTGGCTGACTTCCCAATGGAGCGCATCAACAGTCTGCCTCCCAATGTCTCCTACACGCCCTGGCATCTCCTGGACCATATTCGGATTGCCCAATGGGATATTCTTGAGTTTACCCGAGATCCCGATCACGTTTCGCCCCGGTGGCCCGAGGGATACTGGCCTCCGCCGGATGAGCAGGCGGACGAAGTCAAGTGGGAGAAGACCAACAGCGACTTCCGCGCTGATCTTCGTGCACTACAGGATATGGTCGAGGACTCTGGCACCGATTTGTACGTTCCTCTTCGCCACGCCACGGGTTACACAGTGTTGCGTGAAATCATGTTGGTTGCCGATCACAACGCCTACCACATTGGTGAATTCGCCGTTCTCAGACAGACAATGGATACCTGGCGCGCTTAGTGCCGTGGCGTCGCTGCCTGGTGTGACCTTAGATCGACGCCGGTACGTAGGGCTTTCGGATACCAATCGGATAGGAAAGCCGGAGAAACAGCCATTAATTCCTATTCCAGGGAATTGAAGTGTGTTAGAAAATGTGGTAGAATGAAACTAGCTGCGACTGCGCAACGGAGCCGTTTGCCGGGCCGAGCGCGTCGCGCTTTTGGTTGTTTTCCAGAGGCACTAAATGTCCGTACTCGAACAACACCTACATCCCCCCGATCGTGATCCAGAAAACCCTCTAGCGTCGGACTGGCTGATCTTCCTCCTACGTTGGTTGTGGCTTGGCTCTGCCCTTGTGCTTGCCTGGCTCAATCCAGCCCAGAGCGAGGGGTTCTCCTCCGTGGTTGCCGTGGTCGCCGCGGGTGCGATCCTGAATCTGGTCCAGGCTGCCGCTCTATATGTCCAGTGGTATCCCGATTGGATGCGTATCGCTGGCGTCGCGGCGGATACGTTGGTCGCTATCCTGCTTCTGGCGTTAACCGGTGGATGGACGAGTCCACTGTTGCCGCTGACCATCTTTCCGGTGTTAGTTGCCTCCTTACGTGTAGGCATCGAAGCGGGGCTGGCGACGGCGGTCGTGGTCGTCTTCATCTACGGTGCTCTCGCCATCAGTGATCCGGCTTTCGACAGCCTGGGAGGGCTGTATAAAGTCGGGTTGAATTCACTGGTTCTGCTGGGGGTCGCCTGTGTCAGTGGACTGTTGAACCGGCAGCAGAAAGTGACCCAGGAACGCGTAGAGTCGACGGAGCTGAAATCACTGCGCCGTGCCAACGAACGCGCCAAGGCGATCTACGAGATGGCCAGCACTTTGAGTGCCACGCTCAACTACGAGCGAGTTCTGACCACGATGCTTAACATGAGTCTGATGGGCGTCACCGAAATGGCGGGCCCGGACGATCCGCTGGTAGGCTTGATTCTGCTCTTTGAAGAAGAAGGCAACCCCGAAAGGCTGAAGGTTCAGGCCGGGCACAATATTCCGCGCTCCGATGATAAACGCGTTGTGTCCGGGCAAAGCGGGTTAATCGCCCGGGCGATTTTCACGGCCGAGCCGGCCATCAGCGATCAGATCTCCAATGATCCCGTGCTTGCGCAATTTATATGTATGCAACAGGCCCAATCGGCCATCTGCGCGCCGTTGCGAGCCGGGTTCGACTCCTTTGGTGTGCTTTTATTTGCCAGCTCAACCCAGGATTACTTCACCGAGGAGCACGGCGAAACCTTGACCACTTTCTGCAATCAAGCGGTCATTGCCCTCAAGAATGCCCAATTATATCAGGACCTACAGGCGGAACAACGCAAGATTCTGGAAAAGGAGTCAGAAGCCCGGCTTAAGCTCGCGCGTGATCTTCACGATGGTCCCACCCAGACGATCTCGGCTGTCGCGATGCGGCTCAATTTTATCCGGATGATGCTCAAGAAGCGTCAAGCCTATCAGAAGATTGAGGCCGAAGTAGCAAAGGTCGAGGAGTTGACTCGGAGAACCACGCACGAAGTGCGCACTATGCTATTCACATTGCGGCCAGTTGTCCTGGAGACGCAGGGCCTGGCTGCTGCGCTGGAGCAGTACGCTGAACGGCTGCGCGAGACTGAGAACCTCAACGTGGAGGTAGATCCCGGCGGCTACGATGGCCAGCTCGAAAAGCAGACCGAAAGCGTGGTGTTTGCTGTAGTAGAGGAAGCGGTGGGCAATGCTAGAAAACATGCCCACGCGGGCCAGATCATGATACGACTGCGGGTAGATGACCACCTGTTCTCAGCCGAAATCCAGGACGATGGTGTTGGGTTTGATATGGAGGATGCCCAACGGCGACGCGAAGGCGGCCATCTGGGTCTCTTGAACATTGAAGAACGTGCCGAGTTAGTAGGAGGCCGTTGCTCAGTTCAATCACAGCAAGGAGCCGGAACGTTGGTGCGCCTTGACGTTCCTCTCAAGCGCTGGAGCGGAGCGGGGTGATGGACACGCGTTGGCAGTTAGTTGCCTACGTATTCGTGTCAATTATTCTGCGGATGGTCGCAGCCCAACTCTCCCGTAGACGGGCGGATATTGCCTGGGTGCGCTTTTTGAGTGAGGGCTGGGCCGCTTCTGTCTTGCGCTTCGGGTATTACATTGGACTTCCTTATATTGCGCTCATCTTGGGGGCGGTGCCAGGACGCTATATGGGGCTGGTGGGGCTTGGTCAGCCACAAGACTCCCTCTCGGGATCGGAATCTGGATTGCTCGCGCAGATTCGAGATTACCTTTCGCTGGTGGTACTGAACTGGCTGCCCGATGTGGGCACGGTCGTTGCCTTGGGGGCGGTCACGCTTCTCTTCCTGAGTCTCACGTGGTTGGGATATGCTTACCTCAGGGGCAACGTTGTATCCAGCGGCAGCGGCCGCAGAAGCGGCCCGTCGTCTCACCGAGGCGGCTATCGCCTTGGCGTGCTTCAGGTCATCTATCAAGCTGTCCATTGGAGCTTCTACCGGAGCGCCGTCTGGCTGCTGACCGGCGATCTATACCTGGGTGTGATCGGTGGGATCATCCTCGTCGGCGGCGAGTGGATGTTAGACGCGGGGTGGGTGCACAAAGCACGCCATGCGCGCGCGGGAGAGGTTCTCCTGATTGATGCTAGTGTGCTGGTTTCCACTTCGCTGATCTTCTTCTTTGTCCCTAATTTGTGGTTGCTGATCCCAGTTCACTGGCTCTTGGCGTTGGCCAGCCGACGCGTGGTGGTGCTGGGATATGAACGGGCCGGGGACAATCGGTCAGGGGACATCGTGTACCAGATCCGTCAGAGGGCGTCTTGACCTGCGCAGCGGAGACTCGGCAGGATAGCCGATTGGTAGGATGGCGACCGGGCGCTGACCGGGCGGCAGATCAATTGCTCGGGCCACCCCTTCGTCATCGAAGGCTCCCACCCAACACGTAGCCAACCCCAGTGCTGTGGCGGCCAGTTGGGCATACGCAACCCCAATCGTCGCATCTTGCAGACAGTAGAGCTGCTGCCCCCGCTTCCCATAGCGCGTCGCTGATCGCTCCGGATGGGTGCAGAAGATGAGCACCACCGGCGCCTGTGCCAGAAAGTCCTGGTTCCAGGCGGCCTTTGCCAGGGCGCGCTTTACGGCAGGGTCACGGGTGGCGTAAATCTCGTAGCCTTGTAGGTTACCTGCCGATGGCGCCTGGTTCGCGGCGGAGAGAACTGCTTCTAAATCCTCGGCTGATACTTCTTTGGGCTGGTAGGCCCGAACCGATTGACGTGCCTGGATTGTCTCAAACAGCTCCATAAGCCTCCACCGTGATGACGCCTGTCTTTCTTCGAACTGAGGACCTAGCTGGCGAACCAGATCGCGTAGTAATACGTGGTGGCGACAACGAAAAAGAGGCTGTCGGTTCGATCCAGCACCCCACCGTGGCCCGGGATGAGTTGACCGGAATCCTTGGCGTTCACCTGGCGCTTCATCATCGAGACAGCCAGATCTCCGAAGGGGCCCACGATGCCTGCCAGCAGACCCACAATCAATCCGTGGATAGGCCCGATCGCGCCCGTCAACTGCATCGCCAGATAGCCGACGAGGGCGCCTATCAGGAGGCATCCGATAATCCCCGCGAAGACCCCCTCCCACGTTTTGCGCGGGCTCAGGCGGGGCCAGAACTTATGGCGGCCAACCGCTCTGCCGACGAAGTAGGCAGCCGTGTCGCCTCCCCAGGTGACGAGCACGGCCAATACCATCCAGGCCAGGCCAACAGCGTCGGGGGGCAGCCCCCGCAGCCGGATGGCGTTGGCCGATAGCCATCCTACGTACAGCCCACCGGCGACGGTCAGCGCCCAATTGGTAGTGGGTATGTCGTCTTGTGACTGGAAGAGTTGCCACGAGATGGAGAGGATGAGGAGCGCAGTCAGGCCCGGCTGGATGATGTTGAGCGAGGGAAATTGGGCGGCGAGCAGAGAGACGCAGATGATGGCCAGGACGAAGAACGTCGTGGGAGCGTAGTCTCCCTGGCGCATTAATTGGCTGAATTCGTAACCAGCCAGCAACGCGATCACCGCAATTGCGGCGAAGAACCACCAACCACCGGCCCAGACTATCAGGGCGGCGATGGGGACCAAAACCAGGGCGGAGAGAACACGGGCGCGAAGCAAGAGGCAGTTCCGTCGACGTCTACTTGACTTGCACTTCGCCAAAGCGGCGGTCGCGTTGGCTATAGGCGGTTAGAGCTTTGTAGAGCTCTTCCTTGTTGAAGTCTGGCCAATAGGTGGGCGTTACGTAGTATTCGGCGTACGCGGCCTGCCACAGAAGGAAGTTGCTGGTACGGAACTCACCGCTGGTGCGAATAATAAGGTCCGGGTCGGGACAATCGGTTGTGTAGAGGTAGCGGCCGATTACTTCTTCGGTCACGTCCTCGGCCTGAACTCCGTCACGAATAATTCGCTTCACGGCGTCTACAATCTCAGCACGCCCACCGTAGTTAAAGGCCACGTTCAGTACAATACGGTCGTTGTCTTTAGTCAGATCGATGGCCTGATGGACCTTTGCCTTAAGGCTTTTGGAGATACCTTCCATCCGGCCCACGGGGCGAAGCTGCACACCTTCACGGTGCAACTCGTTTAGCTCACGGTCGATGACCCGAGCGAAAATGGACATCAGCCCCTTGACCTCTTCTTCAGGCCGTTTCCAGTTCTCGGTGGAAAAGGCATAGATGGTCAGCACCTTGATGCCAAATTCCACGCAGCCGGTCAACACGCGCCGGATATTCTCGGTGCCTGCACGGTGACCGGCCAGACGAGGGAGTCTTCGTTGTCGAGCCCAGCGGCCGTTGCCATCCATTATGATTCCGAGATGGTAGGGTATATGCTCCAGCAGAGATCTCTCTTGCACGGCTGGACTATATCTCCATTATTTCCTGCTCTTTGGCTTGGCCTATTTCGTCAACAGTCTCAACGTATTTGTCGGTCAGCTCTTGAAGATCGTCCTTACCAACGTAAAAGTCGTCTTCGGAAACGAGCTTTTCTTTTTCCAGCTCTCGTAAGTCGTTGAGCCCGTCCCGCCGACAGTTGCGTATTGCGATGCGTGCCTCCTCCACTCGTTTGGCGACAACCTTGGTCAATTCTCGACGACGCTCCTCGGTAAGGGGCGGGATGGAGAGGCGGATGAGCTTGCCATCATTGGAGGGAGTAAGGCCCAGATCGGACTGCAGAAACGCTCGCTCGATGTCTTTGAGCGCGTTGGCATCCCAGGGGCGGATGGTGAGCAACTGTGGCTCTGGCGCCGAGATGGAGGCGAGTTCAATCAAGTTTGTAGGGGTGCCGTAATAGTCAACTCGCAGCCGTTCGACCAGAGCCGGCGATGCGCGCCCGGTTCGGATCCCTTTGAGGTCCATCGTGAGCGACTCAACCGACTTTTTCATGCGGTCTACAGCTTCGGCGAGAACGTCTTTGATCATGGGGACACCTCCGTAAACCTCGCTGATAACGGGACTCAGGGACTGATTAGGGTGCCAACCTCCTCCCCCAAAACCGCTCGTTCGATGCTCCCATCTTGCCACAGGTTCAGGACGATGATGGGCATGTGGTTATCCATACACAGGGAGATGGCAGTGCTGTCGAGCACTTTAACCCCAAGGTTCAGAGCGTCGATGTAGTGGAGATAGTCAAAACGGCGGGCATCGGGATTGGTAACCGGGTCGGAGTCGTACACACCATCAACTTTGGTCGCCTTGATGAGCAACTCGGCGTCAACCTCCATCGCGCGCAGGGCTGCGGCGGTGTCGGTAGTGAAATAGGGGTTGCCGGTACCCGCTCCCAATAGGACGATACGTCCCTTCTCCAGGTGCCGAATGGCACGTCCTCGGATGTAGGGCTCGGCGACGGCGCGCATTTCAATCGCGGTTTGCACTCGTGTCTCCAGCCCAGCACGGCTCAAAGCGTCGGCCAGGCCCAGGGCATTCATCACCGTGGCTAGCATTCCCATATGATCGGCGGTGGCGCGTTCCATACCGTGCAAGAGACCATCCCTCCCGCGCCACAGGTTCCCTGCGCCCAAAACGATGGCTACCTCTACACCGTGTTCGCGCACCGATTTGATGACTTCTGCCAGATTATCGGCCTGATGGGGGTCTATGCCAAAGCCCTCAGGTCCGGCCAATGATTCTCCACCTACTTTAAGCAGGATTCGATGATACTTGGCTACTGACATGATATCTTCCCCTGGCACGGTCTAAACAAGGCCAGAACTGGCAGTCCTGGCCTTGTTTAGTTTCATTCGCCATTTCCCAACTCGTAGCGAACAAACTGCTGGATGGCGAGTGGTGTCTCCAATTCCTTACTCTTGTGCGTGATAAGATCACTTATGCTCAGGGCTTCGTCTTTGATAAAGGGCTGGCTCAATAGACAGTACTCCTGGTACCACTTGTCGAGCCTGCCAGCTACGATGCGTTCCTGGATATGATCTGGCTTATTGTCCTCAGTTGCCTGGGCCAGATACTTGGCCTTTTCGGCTTCGACGAGCGACTCTGGCACGTCATCTGGCGAGATGTATTGGGGCGCAGTGGCCGCAACTTGCAAGGCCAGGTCATGGACCAGTTCGTTAAAGGCTGCACTGCTTGCCACATCCCCACTAGCGGCCGACATATACACCAGGACACCGATCCGGCTGCCGAGGTGGACGTAGCCTTCGATCAGACCGTTCCCGTCTCGCTCAACACGGGCGAAGCGACGTAGCACCATATTCTCACCCAATATGGCGATGAGCTGGGTCAGGTACTCCCCGACGGTAACGCTCGGATCCTCAATGAAGGGCCGGTTGAGCAGCACCGCCACCTCAGACACGTCTGTTTCATTTGCTACCTGTCTCGCAATCGCCGCAACAAGTGCCTGGAATTCATCGGTACGCGCCACGAAATCTGTTTCGCAGTTTACCTCCACGATGGTCCCTTGACGAGCTGTTTCATCTACCAGAACTTGAACCAGGCCATCGTTGGTCTCACGGCTGGCCTTCTTGGCAGCGGCGTCCAATCCTTTTTCTCGCAGGTACTCTGCCGCCTTGTCGAAGTCACCGTCGGTGGCCTCTAATGCCTTCTTGCAGTCGAGCACGCCAGCCTCGGTGACTTGGCGCAGTTCTTTGATCATTTGAGCGTTGATAGCCAAGTTGTGTCTCCTCTATGTCAAGCACCTCTCATCGTATGTGAGTCTCGATGGGGTGCGATTCAAGCATCTTGTTCTGTGACCTCATCCGCGGCTGATTCGTCCGCTTCTGTCACCGCTTCCTGCTCGGCTTCTACGGATTCTTCAGCGTCGGCTTCGTCTTCGACTTCGCCCTCGCTCTCGCCTTCGCTTTCATCCTCAGCTACTTCTTCAGAAACCTCTTCTTCAGAGGCTTCTTCTTGAGAAGCCTCACCTTCTGAAGCCTCATCTTCAGAGGCCTCACCTTCTGAAGCCTCATCTTCAGAGGCCTCACCTTCTGAAGCCTCATCTTCAGAGGCCTCACCTTCTGAAGCCTCATCTTGAGAAGCCTCTTCTTCAGGGGCCTCATCTGCCTTAAGTTCTTCCTCTTCGGGCTCTTTCACTTCGGCTTTGGACTCTTCTTCGTCGGCTGACTCGGCTGAGGGACGGCGCTGGTGAGGTTGCTTGGAGTCTTCTTCGGCTTCGCCCTTCTCTTCCTCTTCTTCGCCATACTCCGACGAGCGCAACTTGGCCAGGGTAGATGGGCCCAGGTAGTGCTCAAGGCTCTCTTCGTCGCCCATGGCTGCGACTTCTTCTTCTTCGGCCAGCATTGACTCGCGTATCTGTTGCCCTTCGATTGCGGCATCGGCCATCGTGCTGACCACCAGCCGGATGGCCCGGATGGCATCATCGTTGGAAGGAATCAGATACTCAATGGGTTCTGGGTCGCAATTGGTATCCACCAGGGCGATGATGGGAATACCCAAGATATTTGCTTCCTTGACGGCGATGGCCTCACGTCGCACGTCTACGATGAAGACCAGGTTGGGCAGCCGGCGCATATCCTTGAGACCGCCCAAACGCCGATTGAGACGCATGATCTCGTATTCCAGTTTGCCCACTTCCTTCTTGGGCAACCGGATGAACTCGCCGCGCATCTGCTTCTTTTCAAGGTCCAGCAGGTAGTCAATACGCTGGCGAATGGTTCGCCAGTTGGTGAGCGTGCCACCCAGCCAGCGTTGGTTAACATATGGCATACCACAGCGGGTGGATTCCTCTTCTACGGTGTCCTGGCCCTGCCTCTTGGTGCCGACGAAGAGGATGAATCCACCGTCAGCTACCGTGTCTCGAACTAGGTTATACGATTCGTCAATTTGGGCAATGGTTTGTTGAAGGTCGAGGATGTGGATCCCGTTGCGCTCGGTGAAGATATAGGGTTTCATCTTCGGGTTCCAGCGCCGGGTGCGATGACCGAAATGGACGCCCGCTTCCAAGAGCGCCTTCATGGGGACTACAGACATCAGTGTTCTCCTTTCGTTTTGCACGTCCGCCCTCTTCGTTCCCGACGGGGACCCGGTTGATGATCGGGCACGTCCTGTCGAGTCGGAGGGCGTGTGATCTTGGGGTCTCGTGACCCAAACGGTGAGTATAGCACGATCAAGGT
>JAUVPY010000097.1 GCA_030598425.1 Anaerolineae bacterium | reverse complement strand
GGAAGGGCAAAAAGCAAGGCCAAAAGGCCGTAAATGAGGATGTTTATCAAATAGATACCCAATATCTGCCCTGTTTTGGCCCCAACGGCCTTCATGACCCCGATTTGATCGACCTGTTGGGAGATGATAGCATTCACGGTGTTGTAAACCAACAACAGGCCCAAAATCAGGACCAACAACCCCATCACACCCAGCAGGAAGAAGAGGCCCTCCAAAAAATCCTGGAAGAAATGCTCGTTAGGGTTTGTGACCCGTTCACCGCCAACACCGGAAGACTCTCTGTCTTGTTTTTCCAGTTTTTCCTGGAGGCGGTCGGCGATGTCGGTGACCACTTCTTCGTCATACTCGGCGGCGCTGGCCATGAGTTCGTTGAAATTCCGGTCGCCGACCAACTCGTCGTAGCGGTCGCGGGTGGTGTAAAATTGGGCCGTACCACCAAAGTATGCCGGGGCGGCACGCTGGTTATAAATCAAGCCGCCCAAGTGGACCAGGTATTCACGATCGTTGACGCGAATGGTCACTTCCCCATTCTCAGGAATGCCAAAGGCAGTCTCGTGGCCTCGTTCCAGGGCAAATACGCTATCTTTGGGCCAATTCCCGGCCACCAGGGTCAACTGATTGAGCTTTTGATCCTCGTAATCCGCCCGGGCGATCAACCCACCCACGGACCATTCATCCTCCGGGTTGACACGCCACTCAATAGTGCTGCTGCTCTGCCCTTCCACTTCTTCCACGCCATCAACCTTTTTCAAGGCGATCAGGTCGTCATCGTCCATGGTAGGGTCGACCGCCAGGTTGATCATGGCCGGGTTGATGGCTCGCCATCTGACTGCCATGGTCGGAGTGACCAGGCTGCTGATGCCGATAATCAAGCCAATGGCCGCCGTCCCCATGGCAATAACCAGCACCACCTGCAGGGTACGGCCTTTATTGGCCCATAAATCAGTCCAGATCTTGTTACGAATTACGCCCACGTTGGTTTCCGAGTCCTGTGTCTCAGTAGATCAGAATTGCTGCTCGCGATGGGTCCGTGACCCGTTGGCCGGCCGGTCACGGACCGGCCCTGAGCGCAAAATCCGGATCTACTGAGTCTAGAGTTCTGAGTATAGCGTTCAACCTGCTACGCATAGGCCAGACTGTCTCGCACGCTGATACGCGTGGCGCTGCGGGCGGGCAGTACAGAAGCCAGTGTAGAGATAATCAGGATCATCACCAGCCAGATAATCACGGCCTGGAAGTTGTAGTGATAGTCCAGGTTGGCCTCGAACATCGTTTGGCCCAGGGCGTTAGCCAGGGCCCTGCCCACGATCAATGAGATAGGCACGGCGATCAACCAACTAAAGACTCCCTGGAGCACCCCCTCCATCACAAACATGCCCATAATCGAGGCAGAGCGCGCACCGATAGCCCGCATCACGCCGATTTCCCTGGTCCGTTCGACCACGCTGATGGAAAGGGACCCCATCAACCCTATACCGCCGACCACGGCCACAACGACCGCCAGGAACATCAGCATATTGATCGTGATGCCGAACTGACTGAGGGCCTGTTCTCTGATTTCATGTATGGTCTGACCAAAGAACACATCCATGTTGCGCCCTATGTACTCGCCCCTCAGTTGGTCGTCCACAGCAGCCGTATAGTCTGGGTCGTGGAAGCGGGTGCGCACGTATAACTGCGAGCCCTGATTGTTCTTTTTGGTTGCATCAAACACGGCCTGCTGGGGAGCATAAATGGCGTCTGTGCTGAACCCGCCGCCAAAGATCACCTGGTATAGGCCAACCACCTGCCATTCGTCATCGCCCAGTTCGGCGAGATCCAGTGTGACGGTATCGCCTACCTGGATGTTATTCTCGTCTGCCGTCTCTCGGCCAATTACGATGACTCGTTCATCGCCCGGCTCAAGCCAGCGACCAGCCACGATGAGTGGTTGGTACATATCGCTGCCCATGGGAATGCCGATCAAATCGGCGCCCAGTCCGGCTTCTTTGAGCTTTTGTCCCTCACGCAGCAGCGTTGCGGAATGGGAAAACCAAACTTCCGCCTTTTCCACCTCGTCCAATGCCTCGGCCATCTGGACTGCCCGGTCAATCCGGTACTGGTCGTCAAAGTTCAGAAAGACATCGTAGCCGCGCCGTCCCAGGTCATTATCCAGAGTGTGTGTGATAGACGAAGACAGACTCATCACCATCAAAAACGTAGCGCCGGCGGTGACCAGCACCAATTGGGTCAGGATCAGGCGACCCTTGCGGCGGAACATGTTGCTCAGGGCCATAGCATATGATGAAGAGAGAAGACGTTGCCCAACGCGCTCCACCGTGCGGTCGAGCCAACTGGAACCAAAATCCCCACCCAGGCCATAGCTGGCAATCGCTTCCCGCACGGTGATAGTGGCCCCGGCCAGCACCGGCCACAGAGCCGCAATCAGCGGGGCGGCGATGGCCGCGAACACCTGTAGCACGATTGCTCGATTTGAGATTTGGAATACTTCGTAATCGATGTTGAAAAGATTCAGGAACCACTTGGTTATACCGAAGGCGAGAAAAGCCCCCAACGGCAACGAGACAAACAGGGCTAACAGACCAAAAATCAGCACACCCGCCAGGTAAATCTTGATTACCGTAAACGTCGTGCCGCCGATGGCTTTGATGATGCCAATCTGGTCGGTTTGCTGGGTGACGAGGGCCGTTATGGTATTGAGCACCAGAATTAGACTCATGAAAAGGGAGACCACGGCCAACACTTTCAACACCACGTTAAGACCTTCGACAAAGATACGCCCCCAATGCTCCTCGGGGTCCTGGTAAAAAGTCACGGCGACCTCGAGGTTTTCTTTGGCAAGCTGGTCTTTCATCTCGGAACCGACTTCTTTGGCGAATTCCAGGCTATAGGGCTCGACCCGAACCAGCAACTGGCCGAATTCTCCTTGGGGAATATTGAATGGGCTGAGCTGACCCTGGGCCAGACGGCTGGCGTCCACGTTAGATAATTGTCCGAATCCCTCCTCGGTGACATTGAATCGCTCCATACCGTCGGCGTCCACGAAAAACACGGCATCCCCGCCGAATTGAGGTGGGGGTACGAACGGGTGGCGGACCTTGCCCGTAATGGGCAGTGCCCGATCGGTCTTATCCATTTCGAAGATGACTTCATCACCGATGTCGAGGTCGAAGAATTGAGCCGATAGGCGCTCGATCCCGATGCCATCTCCCTCGGGCCACTCTCCTTCCTTCAGTTGAACAACGTCATAGATTTGATCTTCGTAGTCATCGCGCAGGATCACTGCGCCGCGCCCCCACTCGTCCTCCGGGTTGATCTTATAGCGCACGGTGACTTGGTCTAGAACCTCGACATCTTCCACTCCCTCGTTCTTCTTCAGGGCAAGCGCAGTATCACGATCGATGCGATCCATCAAGAACGTGTTAATGTGGGAGGGGAAGACGGCCTGGTGCGAGGTGTCCATTCCGACGACCAGTTGGTCGCTCATGCCGAAAATCGCGCCAACCGCAAAAACCCCCACGGCAATGCTTAGCACGGCCAACATCGTGCGGACTTTATTGCCCCATACATCGGACCAAACTTTTTGCCAGATTACGCTCATCTTTTAACCTGTCACAACGCAGTACGCAATACGCAGCACATAATACGAAGCACGCAATGCGCCTAGTACCCGGCCCACTCGGCTCCACCCACATATTCGTCTCGCGTAATCTTGCCGTCAATGATCTCTAGCACGCGTGGTACTCGGCGTGCTAACTCCTTGTCGTGGGTGACCATCAACATCGTTTTGCCCTGCTCGACCAGGTCGCTGAAGAGGTCGAAAACATCGCCAGCCGTGCGCGAGTCGAGGTTACCGGTCGGCTCATCGGCCACCAACAGCGCCGGGTCGTTGGCCAGGGCGCGAGCGATGGCGGCCCGCTGTTGCTGCCCACCAGAGACCATACTCGGAAGCTTATGGGCTTGATCGGCCAGGTCCACTCGTTCCAGCAGGTGCATAGCCCGCTCCCTCCGCTCTTTGGGCGTATACTTGTTGGCAAAGTCCATAGGGAGGATGATATTTTGCAGCAGGCTGAGCGCAGGCAGCATTTGGAAGAACTGGAAGATGATGCCCACGTTCTCTCCACGCCAACTGGCCAATTGGTTCTCGCTCATTCTGTGGACTTCACGCCCGGTCACAACCACCTCGCCATCGGTGGGACGGTCGATGCCAGTGATCATGTTTAACAGAGTTGATTTGCCGTTTCCAGATGGGCCGACGATAGACACAAACTCGCCGCCTTTCACTTGAAAGGAGATGCCCTTGAGGACAGTGATCTCACCGTCACCCACAGGAAAACTCTTAACCACATCTTTTACTTGAACAACATGACCATTTGTATATGTCGTGTTCATAAGTCGTTTCTATCTCCCCCTTAGTGAGTATGTACCAAGTGACTGCACACTACTTCTGGAGCCTTTCTGAGATTTCAGGCACAGCCAGCAGTTTCTCATAGAGAGTATTTGCGATAAACGCATTTCCATCTTCTGTGTAGTGCCCGGCGGCACCGTAGTGGTCGACGACGCCTTCACCGATGAACAACTTGTCTACTTCCTGAGGAGGTAACTTTCTGAATTCTTCAATTACATCGATAAACAACAAGTCATTTTCTGATGCTCTGGCGTGTAGGAACTGCCGCCACGGCTCGGATGAGTTTTTGGTATAATCATCCTGGGTTGGAAGGTATGCCAACACCAAGATGCTATTCTTGGCCTGGTTCGTACGTTTCAGGTCGTCGAGAATTGCTGCTACAACTCCTTGGGATTTCTCATCTGTTATCGCAGCGACGGGGCTCCCTCGATAGAATAGTTCTTGTGAGAACCTGAGCGATTTGAGCCCATTCAATGTTCGTAGAGCGTGAATTAGCCAGGGTGTATAGAAAGAGCGTCTAGGAACTGATACGTTTTTCGTGACAGTAGTTCCGTCCTGCAGTTCCAAAACAGGTTTACCGTAGCCTAAGAACGTATCACCTTTCATTCGCTCAAAATCGTCGGTGATGAAAGTGAAGATCAGAACGTCGTGCTCTAATTTAGTGCCATCTCGCTTATACCAAAGATACGCTTGGTCGACGCCATACCCCCCCTGTCCCATGTTGACTGTTTCTAATCGTTCGTCGATAGAAACAAGCAGCTGGCACCAAGTGTGATCGTTATCAACGCCATAGCCGAAGGTAAATGAGTCTCCCGAACATATGATGCGGACCTTATTGCTGGGGACGTCTATACTGAAATCATAATTGTTACGAAATGATTGGGAGTTTGTCTCTGCGTATATCCCAGGCCCATACAGATTCTCTATGTTGACGTTGGGAATATTAATCCAGCCTAGCTCTTCGTCATACTCTGTGTGAGACCTCTCGGCAAGGGGTCTTCCGGTGATGGCTTCACGGGCCACAAAGAAGGTGCTTGAAAAACCTTCACATAATAAGCAGGTGAGCACGCCCACACCTAAACTGAAAATGAGGAGTATGACTGTTTTCCGGAATCTGGCCATGTTATATCAGATCGTAGAGCTGAGCCCTGGATTGTAAGGACCTTCTCTGTCAAGTGCTTGAAGTCACATTCCTAGGCTGCCCAGATCACCTTCACCTTAGGTTGATAGTTATCTTCATCGTACATCTCATCGACATTGACGGTCTTTTCCCCTTGTTTGATGACGTTCAGGTCGACGTGTGTCCACGTGTACTGCTGTTGGAATGACATCATCCGGCCATAAACCCCCTCCCTTGCGAGGCGGGCGGCCAGCATAGCGAAGTTCGTGGCCCCCAACAGGTCTTGGCCATCGGGCGAGCCTGTTCGAAGCAGGTAGTTCAGCGGCTGCAGAAATACCTCCTTGCCGGTGAGGTGCTGTAGCAACTCGGCGGCTACCATACCGCTCCCGGCCAAGCTGGTGCCGGTTTCAACCACTTCGCTTAAGTCAAACTCCTCACGCGCAGCCTCGGCCTTTTCGGCCGTCATGGATTGCAGTACCGCCGATTTGCTGCGAAGCGAGAGGTGCGGCGTGTAGCGGGCAATCTTGTCGGCGACAATGCGCGAACCGTCGCTGACCAGCACGACGGCGTAATTGTTTGGGTTCAGTGCCTGGTCTTGCAATGTAAGATGAGCCAACCGCTCCGGGTCGTAAGGCACTTCTGGAATGAGGGCGCGGTCTGCACCGGCCAGAAATGCGATCATCAGCGAGCTGAAGCCGGAGCGAATCCCGAACGTTTCAGCTACGGCGATCTGTTCCCTCGATCCGGCCAGGGCTTGCAGTTCGTGGATGAAATTCACGCCCCGAGCCATGCCGGTGCTAAAGCCCAGGGTATAGTCAGTGCCGTGGATATTGTTATAGATCGTTTTGGGGATGGCGATGATAGGTACGCCGTGCTGGTCAAGGTGTTCGGCATAATACAGCATATCGTCATCGCCAATGACAATCAAAGCTCTGAAGCCAAGCTGCTGAATCGCATCCTTGATGTGTTCCGTCAGGTCTTGTATCTCTACCGTCGGATCGCGCAGAAACTCAGGCACTTGCGCGTGAGGTGTTTGCAGTGGGTTGATGCGGGAAGAATGCAGAAAAGAGCCAGGGGTGCGGTCAATTGGACGCACTATGTTCTTGGTCAGCTCTATGAAGTTGGCGCCATAGGTGCTACGATCGCGATGGTTATATTCGATCAACCCTTCCCATCCTTTGCGTACCCCAATCGGCTGATGGCCAAAATCGATGAGGCGATAGACCAGGCTTTTAACGCACATATTCAGGCCAGGCACATCGCCGCCGCCCGTAAGAATGGCTACTCGTTCGCTCATTGTGACTCTCCGTTGTCTAGAATTGTTGTTTCCAAGAAGGGCATTTGTTTTTCAATAATATGTTATTCTACCATACTAGGTCACAATAGGCCACTATAACTCGGGCTTATTAACGGAATGTTAGCCGGGCGTTAACATCTATTTAAGGCTGCCTAATAGTGTGCGTGGCCCCTATTCGTGTTGAATGGCTTCTATAATCCGCATATGACCTGCGCGCTAGCCACCCCTAACACGATGCCGAAACCGGTTACCAGGGTCCGGAGCTTGCGACTCCACAGATTCCGAAATGCAAGGGAACTCAATCTGCGCATGATTTCTTGAGCAGCCTGACGCGAAAGTGTAGGATAACGAGTACATTAGGGTGGGACGCCGGAGTTTGGCAAATCTGCACGCGAATAAGGTTGTTTACTGGCATTACTGTACGCATGATTCGTGGCCGAGTTTCAAAGCAATAACCCGACATGTAAAGCCGGGCTGCGGAGATGTCTGCCGACGACACGATATTGAGGAAGTGCCCACTCAAGACAGAAGCTGCGTCCTGCCGGAGAGGCTAAACCCCTCCAGCAATGTACCACTGGAGGATTTCGGGGCCGTAGACCATCACAATGAAGGCACCCAGTGCCAGAAACGGGCCGTAAGGGATGGTGGTAAACAGCGTATAGCGGCGCAGGATCACAGCCTGCACGAACCAGAATAGTGCCGCCGCCAGGCCCGCAGACAGCAGCGCAATGAGCAGAGCGAAGAAAACGCCGGGCAAGCCGGTGATCAAGCCAACAAAGGTGCCCAGCGTCACGTCGCCGAAGCCAAAGGGGACTTCGTTCACCTCGCGCCCCGAAAGGCGGCCCAGGAGGGCGCTCACTGGCTGGGCCAGTAGAAACAGCGCATACAGACTGAAGAAACCGACTGCGCCCCCCAGGAGTGCACGCCGGAACGTCAGATCCTCGTTGAAAAAGGCCCCGACTATCCCCAGCAGGATGGCCGGCACCATGACGACGTTGGGGATGAGGTGGTGTTCCAGGTCAGTGACCGTTACCAGTATAAGAATAGCGCTGTAGAGCGAGAGGAGGCCTAGATGGACCGAAGGTCCGTAACGCCATAACAGCCCCACGAAGATGATGGGTGTGAGCAATTCAACCGCCACTGAACGGATCGGCAGAGGAGCGCCACATCCCAGGCACGCGCGCCGTCCGCTGAGATAGCCCACCACGGCGCTCCAGGCCGCCAGCGGGCGGGGCGTATCGCAAAACTCGCAGCGGGGGATGGCTTCTAGCCGCGCCCGCCGCGGTAGTGCGTCGGC
>JAUVPY010000233.1 GCA_030598425.1 Anaerolineae bacterium | reverse complement strand
GCTGCCAGCCCTGCCGCAAACAACACCACCCCTTGCCCGGGCAGAACCCACAAGGCGCCGATAACCACTAGACAACCCACGCCAGCGCCGATGAGGTCTGCAAAGTAAAGCGTGCTGATGCGTTTCGCGAACGCCGAGAAAGTACCCCCCAAGGCGAGACCTGCGAAAAAGAACGGGATAACCACCAAAACGTACTCGGCCAGCAGCAGTAGAATGAGCAATACGGTCTGCCAGGTCTTCTCACTGGGGGGTAGGCCGCCTGTCAAGGGAGCGAGTGGGTCGAGCGGCAGTCGAATCATAATGGCGAAGCAGATCACGATCGCAACCGCCATCAGCCCGGCAAAGCGGGTCAAATTGTGTTCCAGATTCTTCTCTAGCAAATCTCGGCGCAACGTGAGAAAAGTACCACTCGCTCCAAATCCAAGCAGCGCGGTACTGATGACCATAAAAGCCAGGTGATACCAAAGAGAGACAGAAAAGATACGGGTAAGGGCAATCTCCAGCGTCAGCACCGCCATACTGGTGGTGAAGACGCCCAGGTAGAGAGGCCAGCTAGCTCTGCGGTCGCTCACGAAACCCGGTGCTCCTTATTAGAGGATTGCGAATCGGACATCTGCCCCATACCTACCCTGCCGGGAGGCACAGGCAGGTGCCGCCAGGTACGGGTGAATGGATAGGCATCAGATAGCCATGAACTACCTGTTGATCCCTTCACATCCGTTGTCGGTGCAATTAGACAACAAAACCCCGCGCTCAGCGAAGTCCTGAGACGGGGCCCAGGCGAACTAGAAGAATGATAGTCTAGCAGTGGGTAGATGTCAAATAGTCGAACGGGGTTAGGCTCTGCCCCAGGTTTTGGGCAGATTAGGTACGTTGCCCTTGAATTCTGGACACCGACATCAAGCCTTATCAGCCGGGCGGCGCGCCTACGGGTAAAACCACGTGGAAGCGACTGCCGGGAAAACGGTCTGGGTCGTATCCATCACTTTCTACCCATACCCAGCCACCGTGAGCCTCAGCTACTCCTCGTGTGATGGCCAGCCCCAGTCCCGCACCTCCTCCCATAAATTCAGTCTTGCTGGTGCTGTGCAGACTCGGGTCCTGCACTTCATAGAACTGTTCAAAGATACGACCTTGCTCACTTGGGTCTATTCCGATCCCGGTGTCGGCCACGATGACCTCTACGAAGTGATCATCCAGCGGTGGATTCGGGGCCGTGGTATCCAATTGTTCCTGGCTCACGACCCGCCCACTCACCGTAATGCTGCCTCCGTCAGGCGTGAATTTTACAGCGTTGCCGATGAGGTGCCCCAGTGCTTGCTGGATGCGACCGCCATCCCCCCAGATAGTGGGTAGGTGTCCCATAGGCTCTAGTGTGAGGGTCAAATTGCGCCGTTGGGCGTTCTCACGATGCAGTGCCACCGCTTTCGCGGCGGCTTGGTCCAGTCGCACAGGTGCAATTCTCAAGTCGAGGGTTTTGGCTTCGATGCGGGTGACATCGAGCATATCTTCCACGATCTCGTACAATCGACTTACGCCATGGTAGATGCCTTCAAGCTGCACCTTGGTGTCAGGGCTTACCTCGCTGATCGGACCAGTGGCGTCCAGTAGGATGTCCAGATAGCCGCGAATGACGGTGACCGGGGTGCGCAGTTCGTGGGCCGCGATAGCGATGAACCGAGATTTCATCTCGTCTGACCGGGTGAGAGCGGCGACTTTTTCTTCCAGCCTGTCTACCAGCCGCTGGCTATGCTCGCGTAAGTAACTGCGCTCCGCCTCCTTATCTACGCGTTCGCGTCGCCCGCCCAAGAATTCGTTGATCTGTTCAGGGAGGGCATCTACGTCAATGGGTTTGGGCAGGTAGCCATCGCAGCCAGCGGTCAAAGCGCGCTCTCGGTCGCCTTCCACCACATTGGCCGTCATAGCGATGATCGGCGTACCGGCCAGGCCGGGCAAACCCTTGATTTTTGTCGCAGCAGCGTAGCCGTCCAGACCGGGCATGTTGATGTCCATCAAAATCAGGTCCGGTCTTACCTCTTGGGCCATGCGAATGCCCGCCATGCCGTCCTCGGCCTCGATTACGTCGTAACCAGCCGTGTACAATACCTGGCTGACCAGCATACGACTGGTTATGTCGTCTTCAACATACAAGATTCGCCTTCGGGCGTTCATCGAGTCATTACCACCTTCTTCTCAAGCGTCCAGGGCGGAGATCATGTATTGCCGTCACTCAGCGGCAGAGTGAAGTAGAACGTACTGCCGGTGCCTGCCTCGCTTTCTACCCACATACGGCCCCCGTGGAGTTCCGCCAGCCGACGGCTGATTGGCAGCCCTAGCCCCGTTCCCTGCGCCCGTCTCGCCGATGAGCTATCAACCTGGCGGAAAGCCTCGAAAACAGTAGGCATGTCCTCTCGACTAATACCGATTCCGGTGTCTTCCACGGTGCATAAGGCGTATGGTTTGCCGTCGTCAGTGGTGGGTTTCACCCGCAGGGCAATATAGCCCTCCTCTGTGAATTTGGCCGCGTTTGAGACCAAGTTCAGGACGATCTGGCGCACTCGCTGGCGATCGGCATAGACGGCGGGGAGATTGGGATCAATCTCTTCTTTCAGCTCGATCGGCCTATCACCTACCAGAGCAATTGCGGATGACATAATCCCCGCAGCAATCTCGTGGAAGTCGAGCAGTTCTTTGTTAAGCGTTACTTCGCCTGCTTCGATCTTGGAAAGATCGAGAATGTCGTTAACCAGATCCAGCAGATGTTGGCCGCTGGAGTAGATGGCGGAGAGATCGGTTCGCTGCAAATCGGTGAGGGGGCCAGCGCCTCCGTTGAGCATAAACTTTGCAAAGCCAATGATTGTGGTGAGTGGGGTGCGCAGTTCGTGGCTGATGGTGGCCACGAATTCACTTTTTAATTGATCGGCATGACGAATATCCTGATTGGCCTCGCGCAGACGGAGGTTGATGCGGACTAGTTCGCGGTTCAAGTCAGCCAAGGTTGCCCGGTCTTCATCCAGCATCGATACTACTGGCGCAGCGCGTAATTCATCCTCCCCTTGGTCCGGCGTATCAATATAAAGCACTTCTAGCTCATCTAGCTTGTCCAGGAAGAAGTCACGGTTTGCACCCAGTAGCTCGCCCGCCAAGGATGAGGTGATTTTGCCCTGTTTATAGAGACAAATTGTCATCCAGAGTTCAACTTGCTGCTGAATCTCCTCGGCGGTCAACCCGAAGTCGAGTAGTTCGCGTTGGATCTTAAGCTGAATTGCTTGCCTATCAGGTGTTGGTGGCTGGTCTGCCTCTGTCATCGAACTATCACTCATCCGATTGTCCAAAAACCGCCAGCCATTCCTGTACCTCTTCTTCAGGTAACGGTGGCGTTTCCCGAGTGTCTTCTTTTTTCGGAGGGCGACTCAGTTCTCCAGCGAAGGTTGCCGCGTCAATCACGCGCGCTTGGTGCTGTTGTGCCACGTTTTGAATGGCACGGTCTGATGTCACGACGGTCAGTTCGCGTGGGTTGTGATGGCGGCGGAGGTCGCGTATTATCAAATCATCAGCACGTTGGCCGGTGCCTGCCTGGCGGACGCTTATGCCCCCCTTGGACCGACGTGCCGGGGATTGGTAGGTCGCCCCAGGGTCGAAGTATACGACAAGACGTTTGCCGGTACGAGCCCGGTATCCTCGTAGCCGGATCAACAATTGTTCCTCGTCGTCTGGATCACCCAAACTTATGTCCGGTAGCTTACCAATTAGATTATGTCCATCTATCAGAGTTGCCATATTTGACCATACCTGGTTGGAATTATGATAGCATTATAGCACACTCAGGCATTGAATCCAATGGGAATGTTGTCCGAGGGTGCTTCCAGCTTTTTTGGCAGACCATAAGCGTATTTGGGATCTTTGAGGCCTTGTTCCGGGATCTGGACAGACCTGTTGCCCCATGGCGTTAATCAAGAAAGAACAGGTCTTGACCATTCCTTGCCGAATGTGGTATGATGAATTCGCTAAGGGGGGACTATGGACAAGATTGATAGCGCGTTACATCAGAAGTTGGCCGCCGATCCAGAGCAGTCGGTGGCCTTGATTGTTCGCACCGACGGTGACTCGACGCCTCACCTGTCTCGCCTGGCTGAGTTGGGCTTAAAAGTGGGGCATCAGTTTCGCCTGGTGCCGGGCGTGTCGGTGACAGGCTCCGCAGGTGCCGCCTTGTTGCTCCTTGAGGAGAACTGGGTTATCAGAATCGAAGCGGATCGACCGGTTACAACCATGCAGAAGTAGACAGCCAGAAACCAAGGGGGATGAACATGAGCACAAATAAGATCGCCAGTGATCTACAGACACAAGTGAGTTCGGCTGCCGGAGATGAGCGCGTCGGCGTTATTGTTCGTCACAAACCGCAGGTATTTATGGCACACCGGGCGGTGACCGGCGCCCAGGTGACACATACCCTCAAGCGTTTCCCTTACACCGCGTTGCAGGTGAGCCCCGGAGACATCGATGCCCTCAGCCAGGACGAAACGGTGGAGTACATCTGGCCTGACCTGCCAGTCCATACTTGCCTGGACGTGTCGGTGCCGCGCATCCAGGCTCCCTTGGTGTGGGACGCTGGCGTCCGGGGCGAAGGGATGAAAATCGGCGTTGTGGATACCGGCATTGATCCCAATCACGATGACTTCGAGGGGCGGGTGGTTGCCAAGATAAGCTTTGTTGGCGGCGATGGGACCGACGACAACGGGCATGGCACCCACGTGGCGAGCATTGCGGCCGGGACCGGCGCTTCCTCCGACGGTAAGTACAGGGGAGTCGCGCCTGCCTCCAGCCTGTACACGGCTAAGGTACTCGATGCCCGTGGCTCAGGGGCAATGAGTGGTGTGATGGCCGGCATTGAGTGGGCCGTCGACCAGGGTGTGCACGTTATCAACCTATCACTGGGCAGTGATGGGCCTTGCGATGGCACCGATGCCCTTTCGACGTTGTGTGATGAGGTGGTACAGCAATACGGCATCGTCGTCTGTGCTGCGGCGGGTAATGCCGGGCCGGGAACCTCGACTGTCGGTTCTCCAGGGTGCGCGCGCTGGGTTATTACTATCGGCGCGGTGGACGACGCTGACAATGTGACCAGCTTCTCGTCGCGCGGTCCTACTGCCGATGGCCGGGTCAAGCCCGACATAGTCTTCCCCGGTGATGGCATTGTGGCCGCCCAGGCTGATGGCACGGCGCTTGGGTCGGTGGTTGAGCCTGGCTACGTGCGGCTGTCGGGCACCAGCATGGCAACGCCCCACGCCGCTGGCAGCG
>JAUVPY010000417.1 GCA_030598425.1 Anaerolineae bacterium | reverse complement strand
TGGTCCACGGCGCCCTGCATCTAGAGCCAGCTACCATTGCTCTGGCCGGTGCGACGGTGTTGATGCTCTGGACGGGAAGTGATCCTCACGACGTGTTGCGTGATGTTGAATGGGCGACTCTTTTCTTCTTCGTTGGTCTTTTTATCACCGTAGAAGCGTTGGTTGAGGTGGGCATCATCGATCAGTTAGCCCAAGCTGCACTCAACCTCACAGGCGGGAATCTGGCGCTAACCTCTATGCTGCTGATTTGGCTATCGGCCGTCGCTTCAGGCATTGTGGACAACATCCCCTACACCGCGACTATGATCCCCCTGGTGCAAAGGCTGGGGCAGACCATGCCAATAGAGCCCCTGTGGTGGTCGCTGGCCTTGGGAGCGGACCTGGGAGGCAACGCCACCTTGGTGGGAGCGTCGGCCAACATTGTTGTAGCCAACCTTGCCGAAAGAAGTGGCTATCCTATCAGTTTCCGAAGATTCCTATCCTATGGGGTGGTTACCACGTTCGTGTCCCTGATCTTCGCCAGTATCTACGTCTGGATTCGCTATCTGTAGCCTTGTCGAGTTTACCGGTTTTAGATGACTCAGAATAGCACAATCATCGGCGAACTGCGCTACAGCCGCGACATGCGGTTGTTCAGGGCGGCTACACTGGGCTTGGGCCTTATCCTCAGTGTAAGCATTTTCCTACTCGTGGGACCGATAGTCCAGGGGGCGGGGGCGCGTGCACCGTGGGCCTATCTGGCCGCCGGTGCGCTTTTTCTACCCACCGCGCTTAGTCTGGCTGAGCTGGTCGCAGCCGCAGGCCCAGGCGGGTTCCGCAAGTTGATCGAAGCCGCGAATCGCCAACTGTTTGGATACCTTACCGGTTGGGCGTTGTTGGGAGGGGGAATTGCTCTGGGGGCGCTGCTGGTTCGCGGAAGCGGTGAGTACCTGAGCTGGCTTGTCGCGGAGCTTTTCGGATTGACACCGGACTCCCGCTGGTTGGGTCTTGCCATCCTATTGCTTCTGACCGGCAACAATCTTTTTGGGAGTCGTGAGAGTAGGTGGCGGCAAAACGCCATTGTCGTCGCTGCCCTGGCAACGTTGCTCCTTCTCAGTGGATGGGCTTGGCTGGGAGCCCCACCAGGACCCTCGGTAACGGGTCAGGCCTTCCCCCTTAGTACGACGGCTGCGGTCGCACTGCTGGGCGGAGGTCTCTGGGGCCTGGTGCTGATTCTGGTTGCCAGCGAGGAGATGCGCCAGGTGAAGAAGGACGCGCCGCGTGCACTCATCGCCAGCCTCTCACTGGGATGCATCAGTGGCGTGCTTGTTTCGGCTGCCGTCCTCCGCGTATTGGATCCGGCCACGATCCAGTCACTGCCCCTCGCCGACCTGGCCGCGCGTCTGGGAGGAGCCATTGCGCAAGCTTGGCTTCTCACGATCGGCGTGGTCATCCTGGCTGCATTTGGCCCGAATTCAAGATTAATTAAGCCGCGCCATCCGCGCACCGGTCCGTCTGGAGATCGTCGTGGTGCCTGTTGCCCGGGTGCCAGCCGAGTAAGTCCCTTGCCAAAACTTTTGGAGTGGAGTACAATATCGTCTTGTTATCTGCGTATACACAAGGCATGAGGGTTGGGTCTGATGCCCATTTATGAATACGAATGTACGGAATGTGGACGCCACTTTGAGCGACGCCAAAACTTCACGGAAGACCCGGTTCAAACCTGTCCCGAGTGTGACGGGCAGGTACAGCGCGTGATCCAGCCGGTTGGCGTTGTTTTCAAGGGTTCAGGCTTTTACGTTACAGACAACCGCCGGAGCTCGGGCGGATCTGGTCGAAAGGAAAAGCCCGCTACCGAGTCGTCGAGCAACAGCAAGACCAAGAGCGAGAGCGCCGAGTCCTCAACTTCAAAGAGTGAGCCTGAGACATCTAAGTCAGAGGCGTAGAGGAAGGAAGGTGCAACGCACTTGCTTAGAAGTGCGTTGCACCTGGTAAAGAGTCAGAAAGCGGACTTCGTAAGGTTGAAGTCCGCTTGGTTTTTCTACGTTTCGTAGCGCTCTGGCTCACATAAGCTGGAACCGGCCTGTAGCTGCCACAATCTTCTGCTGAAAATCTGTCACAAAACCCATCAGCTTGTCGTGCAATTCTTTCCACTCTTCGGTGAGGAGAATACCCTGCATCGTTCGTAGATCCTCGGCAACGCCACCGGTGAGAATCTGCGGACCGTTGCCGTAGACCGTATACCAGGCTTCCGTCGGTCGAATCCCCAGCTTCATTATCCCTGGTGCAAATTCGCGCACGACGAATTCAAAGTATTCGGTCTCCTGGCCAGGGCGAATATCCCAACTCATTAACAACTTAACCATCCAGTTTGTCCCCTCTGTTGACCAACAGACAGCGACGTGCCACTGGGGAAGAGAAATCACCCTGCATCCAACATCTACTATCTGCCCTCTTGTATTTTCGCGACAAGCATAGCAGAAGACACTAAAATGTGCAAATCGTTTTTGGGAACTTTCTGGTGTGAATCAACCCAGGCTTAGCAATGTGCCTAAATCGCCTCCGTCGCCAAAGGGGCCGACGGCAGCCAAATCCAACTGATCGCCGGTGAAGAGCGCCTGAGCCACGCGTTGCACATCCTCGACAGTGACCGCCTCGTAGGCGGTTAGCACATCGTCGGGGGTGAGTATCTCGTCAAGCAGAAGGGCTTGTCGCCCATACCAGACCGAGACGGCGCCGCTATCTTCCAGGCCCAGCACCAGCCGCCCCTTCACGTACTCACGGGCTTTGTGAAGCTCAGCCTCGGGAACTGGCTCCTGGCGTAAGCGGTCCAACTCGGCCAGCACAGCACGGACGGCCTGGGGGGCTCGTTCCGAGTCAACGCCTGCGTAAACGACCAGCAGGCCGGCTTCATCCAGCATACTAAGTGAAGAATCGACGGCATAGGCCAGACCCTGTGCCTCTCGGACTTCCAAGAAAAGCCGAGAGCTCATCCCTTCCCCCAACACGGTGTTGAGCAGTCCCAAGGCGAAACGATCAGGATGCGAGCGGGGCAGACCCGGCACCGCCAGGCAAAGATGTCCCAGCTCAGTTGGGCGGTCCTCAACCAACCAACGTGGCGAAGGGGATGCGTCCGGTGCCGGCACGTAGCCATTGGCTGATCCGGACGGCCAATCCTTCAGCCGCTCCGTGATTATCTCTACCGTCTCTTGATGATTGACGTTGCCTGCTACTGAGACCACAGTGCGCCCTGGCAGGTAGTGGCGCCCCATGTATCCCAACAATTGATCACGCGTGATACCGGACACAATCTCGCGTGTACCAGCCACATCTCGCCCAAGTGGGTGGTCTGGCCACACGACCTGACCCAGCAGGATGCCCACCCATTGATCCGGCGCGTCTATCGACATATTGATCTCTTCAACGATGATGCGTCGCTCCTTTTCTACCTCGGCCGGGTCAAACGTGGAGCAGCGAAGCATATCAGTCAGCACGTCGGTGGCATCCGCGAAATG
>JAUVPY010000452.1 GCA_030598425.1 Anaerolineae bacterium | reverse complement strand
CATCTACCAGGACCCATTCCTCCACAACAAGGACAGCATTCACTGGGCCGTGTTCTTCCCCAACACTGGTACCCAGACGTCACCTCAGACGAACAGGGGTGCCCAGGGCAACAACCGCTGGCGCGACAACCGGGCCGACCCGGGTGAGTGGCGCTGGATACGACTGAACGGCAGTCCAATCAGTGTTAGCGATGGTGACCCTATGATACTGCGCCTGTGGGCGGGCAGCCCAGGCTATGACATTGATAAGATTGTCGTCACCAGTGACCCACGCTCCAATTGGAGCGATATCAACGTGCTTGACTACGATGATCCGGCGCCAAACGTCGGCCGCCCGGCCACCCAGGGCTCGGCGACCCGTGCCGCCTGCGATCCGTGCAACCCCATCTACGGCCTATCGGTGACGCCCGACGAGTGCACTGGCTTCTCGCCGGTCCTGACGCCCACCAACCACCTGGCCAACCCGTTGTTTGGTGATCTGGAGCCCATCCGCACCTCAAAAGAGGCGGTCAAGCGCTTCATCGAGCGACTGGAGCCGGAGTTTGACCAGGCCGGGTTCGTGCCCTTCACCACTGATGTGGATCGTTACGACCAGTCGCAGCTCTCCTGCCGCAAGCGGGATGGCAAGGCTTGTTTTGACCCCGTGGTCCAGAACCCGCCCATCAGCTACACGCTGGTGCTGGCGAGTGTGGAGGAGCCCATCTCCATGCATGGCACCGACATCGCGGAGGGGATGCGCAACGGGCTGGAAGTGCTGGGGGCGAACGTCCGCGAATTGTCCGAGTGTAGCGCGGGTCAGAACCCTTACGACGACAACTGCTTCGATAACTCCTGTAAGGAGACGGGCGTCGATCCGCTCCAGCGCACCGGTTGTGGCCGCGGCGGGGCGGCTTCGCGGGTGATGGTCGTCCTGACCGACGGCTCGCCCAACCAAAACCCGGGCGGCTGTGGTAACGACCCTGTTTACAACTTCCCCCTGGAGAATGATAACGACTACGATTGTGTCATCTATTACGCCGGCAAGGCGCTGCAAAACAACGTGACGGTCTATACCATCGGCCTGGGGGATGGTGCGAATGGGGATCTGCTGCAGATGGCCGCCGAGACAGCCCGCGGTCAGTATTTCTACGCCCCGACGCCGGACGACCTGGATACGATCTTTGGCGAGATCCTATCCAACATCTACGTGCGCCTCATCCGGTGAGTGAAGTCGCCGCTGACTTTCAGGGTGTGTCCCGAATTGTGGGCCATAAGACTTCCGAAGTTTCAGCCTCCAGCTTGAGGCAACTTCGGAAGTCTGCCCAAAATCTTGGACGCACTCGACTTCCAAATTCCCTTGACATTTTACCATAAGATGGTATCATTAGTCATAATGATGCGTTAACTTACTGGCCTATCACAGCTAAAGGGAGGAAACGGCATGCGACGCGGCAGACTTCTGATATTGCTCGGTGTCATCTTGGGCCTGGCCACGGCCGTCATCGTCTTGGTTGTGCTGACGCGGCAGGGACCGGGGTTTACACCCCCGCCACCCACTGGCGCTGAAACAGCCACACCGGTGCCCACCCAAAAAGTTTGGGTGGCCCTGCAACCTGTCCCGCGTGGTGGGGATTTTGCTGCCGAAGGGACATTGGGGTTGCGCGATTGGCCGAGCACCAATGTGCCCCCGGACGTCATCGGCGATAAGTCAGAGACCATCGGGCGCGTGGCTACGGTGGATGTTGTGCAGGGACAGCCTATCCTGCGCACCATGTTGGCCGTACGCGGGGCGGCCGGTCAGGCAGCCCTGCTCGTCCCCGAAGGCCGTGTTGCGGTGGCCTTTCCCGTTGACGAACAGTCCAGTGTGGCTTACGCCATCCAGCCAGACGACTATGTGGACGTGCTCATCGTCGCGTCCTTTTTAGATTTTGATCAGGAGTTCCAAACAAAGCTTCCCAATCTTATTTCCTTCCTTTCGCTCAGACTGGTTGAAACGCCTGAAGGGCAGGACCCGATTGAGACCTATGACTTCACGCCGCCGACCGATGAGGGGCGCTTCGAGATCCCTCCGGGGCTGCCGCCCGAGATGCCGGGTGCATATGTCTACCCCCGGGAGCCTCAGCGGGCGCGGCGGGTGGCCCAGCTCACGGTGCAGGCGGCCAAAGTCCTGCGCGTTGGCCCCTGGATCGACCTTCCAACGGAACAACCCCAACCCACCGAGGAGGGCGAGCCACCGCTACCACCGCCGCCGCCCGACATCGTGACCCTGGCGGTGGATCCGCAAGACGCGCTGGTGTTGCTCTGGGCCCGGCAGTCGGAGATGTATATGGAGTTGGCCCTGCGTGCCCCCGAAACCGAAGAGGCGCGCTATCAGCCGGAAGCGGTCACGCTACAGTATATGCTGGCTCGCTTCAACATTGCCGTGCCGCCCAAGCTGGAATACGGCTTCGCCCGAGAAGCCTTCACCCCTTCCGGTGTTGCTGGAGAAGAGGTCCCGCCCCCTGATGACGTCGGTCAATAAGGGAACAAAAGAGACTTAGGCAGGCAGTGAGCAATAGGCGATAGGCAATGATAGAAACAGGTCAACCAACTGGGGAAGAGACAAAGATCGGTGTTCTCATTGTAGACGATATCCCCGAGACGCGCGAAAACTTACGCAAGTTGCTCTTCTTCGAGTCCGACATTGAGGTGGTGGGCGCCGCCAATAGTGGTGAAGAAGGAATCACCATGTCCGGCGAGCTGAAGCCCGACATCGTACTGATGGACATCAATATGCCGGGCATTGATGGCATCACCGCCAGCGAGGCGATCACCCAACAGGTGCCCTTCACCCAAATCATCATGATGTCGGTACAGGGAGAGGCAGACTACCTGCGGCGCTCGATGCTGGCCGGTGCCCGTGAGTTTCTTATCAAGCCCTTCTCCAGCGATGAATTAATCACTAGCATCCGCCGCGTCTACGAGTTGGGGGCGAGTCGTCGAGAGGCAATGCCAGCCGCGGCGCCCCCCTCCTCCACGCTTAAGGAACGTCCTCCCGAAGAGTTGGGAAAGGTCATTGCTGTGTTCAGCCCCAAGGGAGGCGTCGGCTGTAGTACGCTGGCGATCAACCTGGCGATTGCCCTGCATCGGGCAGAAGGGAAGCCGGTCGCTTTGGTGGACGGCAGCTTGCAGTT
>JAUVPY010000141.1 GCA_030598425.1 Anaerolineae bacterium | reverse complement strand
GGCGCAGCAAACCCAGCTCCCACTTGCGATAGCGCTGTTCTGGAACCGGCAGTTGTATCCCCTCTGGATGGCGGCGCAGGGTTTCCAGGTCCAACCCATCCCCGGAAAACGCACCCCGCAGCCGGTCTTCGCTGGACTGGGGATAAAGATGGCCGTAGCCCAGCCGCTCGGCTATGGCGGCTGCGATCGCCCAATCGCCGCGCGCCTCGCCCACCGGCTCGATCACGCGCTGGCGCAGTTGGACGTAACGAGCGTATATCTCGTATGATTCGATCTCGAACATGGTCGTGGCCGGCAGGACGATATCGGCGTAGGTGGCGTCGGCGGTCAGAAAGCGATCGACCACGACCAGGAAATCGAGTCCCGCAAAGCTTCGCCGCCACAGGTCCGGGTTGGGATAGGAGGTGATGATCGACGAGCCGACGATGAGCATGGCGCGCAGCGGATAGGGGTCGTCCTCCAAGATGGCTTTGGGCAGCTCCATAGCGTGGGCTTCTTTGCGATATAGGTGGTAGATCGGGTACTCGTTCTTGCCGATCGGGTCGACGCCGTTGGGCGGCTCCAGGCGCATGCTCCGGTCAACGTGGTACTCACCATCCGGCATTTTGATCACCACCCCGCCGGGCACGTCCAGGTTACCGGTCAGGGCCCACAAAATCAGCCCTGCCCGGATGTTCTGCGTGCCGCTGTTGGTGTATTCCAGGCCGGTGTAGCTGACCAGGGCTGTCCCTTCGGCTCTGGCCAGCGCCCGGGCCGTGCGCCGGATCTCTTCGGCCGGAACCCAGGTGATTGTCTCAACCCGCTCGGGTGTGAATTGGGCGGCGTATGTCTTTAGGTCGCCAAAGCCCACCGTCCACTTCTCGACGAAATCACGGTCATATAGCTCTTCTTCGATCACGACGTGGATCATGCCTAGCGCCAGCGCGCCATCGGTGCCGGGGCGGATGCCGATCCAACCTCCCTTGGTGGCCCGAACAGTCTGGGTGCGCCGGTGGTCAATAATGATGACGTCGGCGCCCCTTTTTTGGGCGTTTCTAATCCGGTTTAAGTTGATCGGCGGGGAATCCGTAGCCGGGTTGCCACCCCACACGACTACCAGGTCCGAGTTCTCGATGTCATCGAAAGTGTCAATACCCCACACGCCAAACGTGGTCACCGGGGCGATGACGCCGTGGGCCACGTAACAGATGGCGCCGACGCCGGTGGTATTCGGTGAGCCGAAGGGGAACAGCAAATTCCAGGCAGAGGATTCACGCACACCAGCCGGGCTCAGTAGTTCCCACAGGGACCGTTCAAAGGTACCCCGCCCGGTGTACATACAGACGGCCTGGGGACCGTGTTCCATGGCGATACGTTTGAGTTGGCCGGCGATGGTGTCGAGCGCTTCATCCCAACTGATCCGGGCAAAGTGACCGGCTCCTCGTTCCCCGACGCGCTTGAGCGGGTGGCGCAGCCGGTCGGGGGAGTAAACGATTTCAGGGGCGTGGGTACCGCGCGGGCAACAAATGCCCTTTGGGTGTCCCTTTAGCGGGGCAACTCGGCTGATGCGACCGTCCTCAATGTAGACCTTCACACCGCAGCCGGCCGGGCAGATGCCACACAGGCCGGAGATGACCTGCCGCCTGGACTGGTCGGGACTCGGCAAAGGATCGGAGATCGCAACTGGGACAGCGACAGGAACCTCCATGGTGGGAACTTCCTCCAATCATGGTATAATACTATAACCGTGTCGTGGTGAAGGGGCCTCGCGTGGGCTTATGAAAGACCCGCAGATTGCCCACTTCATTAATAACACAAAAAGGAGCAATTGTCAACAGTTAGGTGAAAAACTCCCGTGATTCTTACAATTTGTTGAAAAGCAAGTTTCCGATGGAAAACTGTGCTGACGGATGATTCTGCCTGGATGGACAGACAAGAGGGGTCGCGTCAGGCGGCTTGGTTCAGGGGGGTGAGCATTGAAGGAATCCCAAAAATCGGCTATGGTCGGCGTACTGTCGCGGGTGGGCGAAGCCTTGTGCCGTACCATCGGTCCGCAGTGCGAGGTGGTGATTCACGATCTGGCGGACATGGAGCATTCGATCGTCTGGATAATGGGAACGGTGACAGAGCGAAAGGTGGGCGGGTGCATGACGTCGAAAGGCTTATCGCTGGTGCGCTCGGGTGACACCCAGGATAACTACAACTACACCACCCGCACCCGCAGTGGCAAGATGGTTAACTCTTCGCTGGTCTTTGTGAGGGAAAAGAACGGACGCCCTGTGATCGGCGTAGAGATCAACTTTGATACCAGCCCTTTTGTTGCCTTCCGGCATACCCTGGAGGGGCTGACGGAGCCTGACGAAGCCTATGACTTTCATGATGCTTTCATTGACGATGCGCCGCAGATGTTGGAGACGATGCTCCGCCAGGCGGTGGGGTTAACGGGCAAACCGGTGCCTCAAATGAGCAAAGCCGAGCGACTGCGCGTGGTGCAGATTCTGGATGAGGCGGGCGCCTTTGAACTGCGCAAAGCGGTGCCCGCTGTCGCCAGTTACCTGGGTGTGACCCGGTTTACCATTCACAACTATCTCAACGAGATTAGAGAGGGTGCACCTGGAGACTCGGTGGGCGGTGACGGGGGATGAGGCAATGGGATGACGGGTGATGCATTCCTGGTGATAACGCTTGACCTGGCTAATGGGATCTAATGGCTTTCAACAAGCAATCTGGCACCAACCAGCTTAAATCACCTCGCGCTCGTTTTTTGGGCGGGACGTTGGTGTTGGAAGGCGTGCCGAGTGCTGCCAGTCCGCCGGCCCCTTTCCGGTGGATCAACGCCAAATGGCGCTGCCCGGCCGTTCATTATCGGACTGTACGTCCTTGGCTCAAGGGGCAGGGTATCCGCAATCAGGTCCCCCGTTGGCGGGTCGTGCCTCTCGTCCTCCAGGACCAGAGGGTGTTGCACCCTTACCAGGGTGAGGGACTCCAGGCTTGGCTGGCCGCTGATCGCTGGGGCAGCGTCGTCCTGCCCACCGGGGCGGGCAAGACCTTGTTGGCCCTGCACGCTGTTGCCCAAACTGGAGCCAGTACGTTGGTCATCGTGCCCACCCTCGATCTGCTACACCAGTGGTATGCTTGCCTGGTTAACGCATTTGGCATTCCGATCGGCGTCTGGTACGGGCAAGAGAAGCGGCACGAGCCGATCACGGTGACCACCTACCCCAGCGCCTGGGCCCACGCCGAGACCCTGGGGAACCGCTTCAAGTTGTTGGTCTTTGACGAGATCCATCATTTGCCCGCCCCCTCCTGGCACGAGATCGCCTTGATGTGTGCGGCCCCCTACCGTCTGGGCCTGACAGCCACGTACCCCGATCACCAACCGGACTGGAAACGTGGCGGCAAAGGGCAACTCCACTCTTCTTCGGTTGGGGACCCAACCGCTCTGTTGGATGAGCTGGTCGGGCCGGTGGTCTATCGCAAGCATATAGACGACTTGACTGGCGAGCAATTGGCCGAGTACCGCACGCTGCGCCTCCGGATCGACCTGACGCCGGAGGAACGAGCCGCCTACGAAAGCGCCTACGCGGTGTACACCGGCTACGTCCGCGAAGCAGGTCTGCGAGAGCGGTATGGCCCTGGCTGGTGGAATGCCTTCACCCGGCGCAGCGCCTACCAGGCCGAGGCACGCCGGGCCAAGGTGGCCGAGTTGAAGCTGAAGGAGATCGTTCACCAGGCGCAGGGCAAATTGGAGGCCCTCGACCAATTGCTGCGCGAACACCGCGACCGACAGATGTTGGTCTTCACCGCGCACAACCGGTTGGCCTATGAGATCAGCCGGCGCCACCTGATCCCGGCCATCACCCACCAAACCAAGGCCGCCGAGCGCAAGGCCATACTGGACGGTTTCCGGGCCGGGACGTATCGCGCCGTTGTTACCTCGAAGGTGCTTAATGAGGGTGTGGATGTGCCGGAGGCCAAGGTCGCGGTGATAATGGGGGGCAGCGCCAGCGCCCGCGAGTACGTACAGCGCCTGGGGCGGGTGCTGCGCAAGCGGGGCAACGCCCAGGCGCTGCTCTACGAGGTTATCGCTCGAAAGACGGTAGACGAGGGGATAGCGAGACGGCGAAAGCCACGCTAAGTGTTTGAGGAGTTAGCTGTTGCTTAAGTCCGAACTCATTCGGCCACGGCTCGTAATTCGAGATGGGCAGGTTCGGCCGCGCCGTCTGCCGGCTGACTATCGCTATCTGACCATCGCGGGTGAGCTGGCGGAGCTTTTTCAGCGCCAGTTGGGACGCAGCCGGGGGACGCTGGCCGAGGCGCTGCGCGACTACGAGGGGGACAGCCTGGATTACCCGGTCATCCGCGGGCTGGCGGCCGTTCTCGAAGGGCGCTGCACGTTCGCCTCACCGGAGTCTATTTTGACGAAGGAAGGGGGGGACGCTCTGGCGGTCAGTCCCTCTGATCTGCGGGCCGAGCTGTTCCGCCAGGGGCCGGTGACCGAGGTGCCAGACTTGTTCAGCCCAACCACCCGTGAGGGCGTCTTGGCTGAGACAGCAGACCGGTTCGGCTTGACTGTGGAGGGGGTGGAAACGGCCTTCTTCGCCGATCTGGCTGAGGAGCAGCTTCTCGTGGACCCCGGTGAGCCTCTCGCCCCCGGCGACCTCATCGCCCGTTACAACCTGGAGGTGGCGCGGGGGATCTTGTATTGGGCGCGGGAAGTGCGGCTGGTGGTGGGTGATGGCTACAAGGATCTGTTTAAGTTCGTCAAGCTATTCAGGCTGATGTATAGCATTACGCCCCTCCAGCCTCCCCCGTCTGAGGGGGGAGGCTGGAGGGGGGGCTATCGTATCACGCTTCACGGTCCCATCTCGCCCTTCGTGAAATCTACCATTCGTTACGGCGTGCAGTTTGCCAAGTTTCTTCCGGCGTTGCTGCTGTGCGGACGCTGGGAGATGGAGGCGGATGTTCAGCCTCCCGGTGTGCCGAGCCGCGAACCGCTTCGGTATACGCTGGATGACCAAACCGAACTTCGATCCCATTTTAGAGCGTCTGGACCCTTTGACAGCCGGCTTGAGGCCGACTTCGCCGCCGAGTTCGAGGCCAAGTACGGTGGCGACGCCCGGCGGGGGTGGGAGTTGGCCCGCGAGGATGAGCTAATCCTGGCCGGCGACGCGGTCATGATCCCTGATTTTTCCTTCACCCACCGTAAAGATGGGCGGCGGGCGCTGCTGGAGATCGTCGGCTTCTGGCACCCGCAATACCTCAGTCGCAAGTTGGCCAAGGTGCGCCAGGCGGGGCGGAAGGACCTGATCCTGCTGGTCTACAAGAGCGCCAACGTGGCCGAGGGGGAGTTTGAGGCCGCCTCGGCGGGGGAGGTGCTGACCTTCACCCGCAAGCCGGTCCTCAAGGAGGTGCTAGCCGCCGTCGAGCGCTGTGCGGTGGCCCCGGCGACCCTGAACCAGAAACACTGAACTCGCTATCTGCAACTCGCCCCAGAATTGAGATGCACCCTCAGGGCTCGTGCAACGTCGCTTGACAAATTGACCAAAGCGCGACCTCTCTGCTCTAGCCAGGTCCGTGAACTGGCGGCCCCTTCGGTCCGACACGCAGGTCACCCGTGCTTGGCGCAGGGCACACTTGCGCCTGCGCTACAAGTGCAGGTGAGTGCGGACCTGCTGCGAGCATATGCCACTCTGTTTAGCGACTTTGCACGAGCCCTGCTAGAATCCACTGCAAGTATTGACAGCGGATGTACACCGTGGTAGACTGATATTGGGCGACAGAGCTACCTCTACTTCTTCTGCTTCCCCTCCTTCTCCATCTCCTTGTCGCTTCTGAACCCATATAATAGAAAAAACGTTACTACTCAGGCCATAGTGATCTGAAAACATTGATGTAATTCTGATGGAAATCAAGTACGAATCTAACGTACTTGGTATATGCTGAGTTGACTATGACATCGCAATTTGAGTTTGAACGTGATCAGCTTGAGAAGCTGGATAAAGAAGACCTCATCTTGATCATCCTGGCGTTACAGCAACAAGTGCGAGAATTGCAGCAGACCGTCGCCAAGCAAGCGACTGAGATTCAGGAACTGCGCGATCAGTTGGCCAAGAATAGCCGGAACAGCGGCAAGCCGCCGAGCAGCGACGGCCTGAAGAAGCCGCGAACACGCAATTTGCGCCGGAAGAGCGGACGCCGTAGCGGTGGTCAGGAAGGACACCAAGGACACACGCTCAAGATGGTAGAAAAACCAGATCATGTTGAGCATTATGAAGTCTCCGAGTGTCCTCAGTGTGCCGCCGATTTGCAGGCCATCGAGGCGTGCGAGCTTGAGCGGCGGCAGGTGTTTGATGTTCCGCCAGTACGAATTGAAGTCACTGAGCACCAAGCTGAAATCAAGGTATGTCCCCAGTGCGGGGAGCGGGTCAAGGCGAACTTTCCGGCCAAGGTGACACAACCTGTCCAGTATGGCCTGCGCATCAAAGCGCAAGCTGCCTACCTGAACAACTACCAACTCATTCCGCTGGCACGCACTTGCGAGTTGCTGGGAGACTTCTATGGGCACACGCCAGCGGAAGCCTTGATCCTGGATGCCAATGCGGCGGTGGCGGATCAGATTGAGCCTAGCCTGGAGGCGACCTGGCAACGACTCATTGCCTCGCCTGTGGTTCACTTTGACGAGAGTGGGCTGCGGGTTAAAGGTAAGTTGAACTGGTTGCACGTCGCCAGCACGGATTGGCTCACCTACTACACTGTCCATCCCAAACGTGGACAGGATGGTATGCGCGCCATGGGTATTCTGCCAGTTCTTGAAGG
>JAUVPY010000147.1 GCA_030598425.1 Anaerolineae bacterium | reverse complement strand
TGACGCCGAGAAGTGCCGCGTCTGGCAGCGCGAGATCAGCCTGTGACCGACTCCCCGGAAGCCGCCCTCCCGCCCCCCGCCGAGCAACCTCAACACCTATCCCTTCCGATGGCCCAGCCTCGGGTCACCTACGTCTTGCTGGCCATCAACGTGCTTGTATTTCTAGCGATGACTGTCGCCGGTGGGTCCACCAACACGGCCGTGCTGATCCGATTCGGGGCCAAAGCCAACGCCCTCATCGCTCAAGGCCAGGTATGGCGACTGCTGACCTCAATCTTTTTGCACATCGGGCCGATGCACCTCTTCTTCAACAGCTATGCTCTGTTTGTATTGGGGGTTGAGGTAGAGCGGGTTTACGGCAGCGCGCGCTTCCTGGCCATCTACCTGTTGGCCGGCCTGTACGGCTCGCTGGTGAGCTTCGCCCTGGGGCCCAACCTGTCGGCGGGCGCATCGGGCGCTATCTTCGGACTGCTGGGCGTCATGGTGGCTTACTTCCGGCGCCACCGCGAGACATTCGGAGAACGGGGGCGCCAGCGTGTGTACAGCCTCCTGGGGGTGGCCGGCTTCAACCTGGTGTTGGGCTTCACCGTGCCGGGCATCGACAACCTGGCACACCTGGGCGGGCTGGCGAGCGGCGCCATACTGGGATGGCTCCTGGCTCCCCAATACGAGGTGCAGGTGGACGAGCGTGGACATCCACACGTGGCCGACCGGACCAGCCTCCGGTCCCGTTGGTGGGTGGTGGGGGTGGCGGTCCTGTTGTTGGTTGCGGGCACCAGCCTGGCAGTGGCGGCCCAGCAGGACTCGGCTTCATCCCTTATCTTCCGTGGCCAACGTGCCGTCGAGGACGGAGATCTGGCCGCCGCCGAGTCATTCTTCCGCCAGGCGGCGACGCGCGACCCGGACTCAGGGGTGGCCTACTTTTACCTGGGGGTGACCCACTCCGAACAAGAGGAGATGGCCGAGGCAATTGACGCATACCAAAACGCGATACGGCTGGAACCTGATCTGGCCGAGGCTCACTGGAACCTGGCCCTGGCCCACACTGCGTTGAATCGACCTGCGGATGCCATTGCCGCATTTGAGGCCTTTATCGCGCTCAGGCCCGATTCGGCCGAAGCCGACGAGGCCCGGGCCCACATCGCCGAATTGCAGGAATCCATCCAATAACCCTCTTTCGCCCACCCTGTTTTTGTGCTAATATAGGAGACGATAAATCACGCGTCAGTGAATCAGCGAGTCAGCGACTCACTGGATCAGCAATCTAACGGACTCTAGTGATTATTCTCCCTGGCCCATGCCATGACACTTGAAGAGACCTACACACAACTCAACCAGGCGTCTCTTGATGCACAACTTTCAGAGATCCGCGAGCGACTGACGGAAATGGGAGTTCAGAAGGTCATTCTTTTTGGCTCTTTGGCCCGTGGCGACGTGACGCCCTTCAGCGACCTGGATTTCATCATCGTGCAGGATACTGACGCTCGCTTCTTGGATCGCCTGGAACCTTTTTACGCCAGCCTTGACCTGCGCGTAGACGCCGATATCCTGGTCTATACACCGGAGGAATGGGCCAATTTGCAGACCTGGAACCCTTTCATTCAGCAAGTTATTCGCGAAGGAGAGGTCATTTATGAAGCCGAGCCAACATGAGGAAGGCCTCCGCTGGCTGCGCCAGGCCCAGCAAGATATAGATGACGCACAATATGCCCATGACGGTAACCGATTTAATCTGGCCTGTTTCGTGGCCCAACAGGCTGCAGAAAAGGCGATCAAAGGCTTTCTCTACGCCAAAGGACGGACACTGGTCCTTGGGCATTCGGTGGCCCGGCTCTGCCAGGAAGCATCGGCCTTCCATGCTGAGTTTGAAGACCTTCGCCAGCGCGCTGCGCCTCTGGATAAATACTACATTCCAACCCGCTATCCGAATGGCCTTCCCGGTGGCATTCCATCCGAGGCCTTTGACCAAGCAGATGCCGACCGCGCCCTGGAATTGGCTCAGCACGTGATTGGATTTGTCGAAAACCGATTCCCTCCGGAGGAGGCGACTGATGACGCAGGAGGTGAGTAAGACGGCCGAACCCAGCGTGCGTCCTCCCGTTTGTGCCGATGACCGCTGGTACCCGGCTGCGCCGGAAGCCCTGCGCCGCGAAGTAAATGAGTACATCGCAAGTGCACCAGCCCTCGACCTGCCCGGCGATGTGGTCGGGCTGGTGGCGCCCCACGCCGGGTACTTCTTCTCCGGTCACGTGGCCGGGGCCGGTTACCGGCAAGTGCAGGGAGATACCTACGAGACGGTCGTGCTCATCGGGCCCGATCACCGTGGCATCGCCTTTGGCGGTTTAGCCTTCGCCGACTACGACGCCTGGCACACACCCCTGGGCGATGTGCCCGTTGACGATGAATTGGTCGCCGCCCTGGACGAACGATTGTCGCTGAATCGCATCGAACGTGACAGCGAGCATTCGTTGGAGGTGCAGCTTCCCTTTCTGCAGACGGCCCTGACCGAGTTCAAGTTGGTCCCGATCATGATGGGCGATCCCTCACCCGCCGCCTGCCGGGAGTTAGGGCTGGCCGTGGCGGATGCTGTACGCGACCGCGAGGCACTACTGGTCGCCAGCACCGACCTGTCCCACTTCTATCATTATGACCGCGCCAAACGCCTCGAAGAGCATACGCTAAAACCCATCCTGGACTTCGATCCGGAAGGGTTGGCCGAAGACTTGGATAAAAGCCAGGCCCACGCTTGCGGAGGAGGTCCGGTGGCGGCTGTCATGATCGCCGCCCGCGAGTTGGGCGCCAGCCAGGCACACCTGGTTAAATACGCCAACTCCGGCGACGTTTGGGAAGACAAGAGCCAGGTGGTCGGGTATGCGGCGGTGGCGCTGACGAGACAGCAGTAGTCAGATGCCAGTAGTCAGAGGTCAGAGGGCAGACGGCAGTAGTCAGATGCCAGTAGTCAGACGGCAGTAGCCAGACAGCAATTCTGAGACTGAGGGAAGCGGATGCACACGTTTCGCAAGCTGAAGGTCTGGCAACGGGGGATGGATTTCGTGACCGAGGTTTATACGGTGAGCGCAGGCTTTCCTCAAGCTGAACAGTTCGGCCTGACGAGTCAGATCCGACGAGCGGCTACCAGCATTCCCCTCAATATCGCAGAGGGCGCAGGGTGTGGCTCTAATCTCGAGTTTCAGCGATTTCTGAGCTATGCTTTGCGTTCTGCCTACGAGGTAATGACTGCTTCAGAAATAGCTCAACGACTTGGCTATTGTTCCCCGGATGAAACACAGGCTCTGTTGTCCGAAGCCGACCAAACTGCCGCTATGATCGTCGGCCTCTCACGAAGCCTTGGCTAAAGAAACTACTGCTGTCTGGATACTGAAATCTGCTGTCTGGATACCGAAATCTGATATCTGCTGTCTGGATTCTGATGTCTGAATACTGTAATGTCGTCGTCAATCGGCCTATTCTGCGGCACCGGATCATAACCACCGAGTCCGCGCCCCCTGAAGAGAAACAGATGGCGGGGGTGGCAACGGTCAATCCCCTGGAAGTCACCTTCAGCTATGCGATCCCCAAGGAGCTTCGCCAGCAGGTAGCTCTCGGCCAACTGGTGGAAGTGCCCTTTCGAAGCGGCACGTTGCAGGGCGTGATCGTCGGGCTGAGCGACACGCCTCCTCCAGATGTCGATGTCCACCCCATCGCCTCGATTCTCGACCCGACACCGGCTCTCACACCGACGCAGATTGGGTTGGCTCGCTGGCTCAGCGCCCGCTACCACGCCCACCTTAGTAGCTGTGTCTGGCTGTGCCTGCCGCCCGGCGTGCGCCGCCTGCCGCAAAGCGTGGTAGAGGCGGTTCCCGGCAAAGAGCCTCCGCCCGATCTAGACGCCCGCGCTCTTGCCTTGCTGCTCTACCTCAGGGGAAGAGACGACCCTACCCCGGCCAGCGAACTGGAGGCCGAGCCTCTCAAGACGTTGAGCGATATCGAGCTGGTGCGCACCCGGCAGCGGCTGACACCTCCACGGGTTGGTCCGCAGATCAACCGAACGGTGGAGCTCATTGCCACGCCGGAGGAGATCGCCGCCGTCCTGCCCACGCTTGGACGCGCCTCTAAACAGGCCGACGTGCTGCTGTACCTGGCCACTTCAGAAGACCCCTTGCCGGCCCTAAATGAAGTGCTGACCGATGTTGGCTGTACCAAAAGCCCCGTCGACGCTTTGGTCAAACGGGGCTGGGTGAAAGTCACGCCCAAGCGGACACTGGTGACCACCACGCTGTCGGGCCCGGCTATCGAGGCGGCGTTGGCCGACCTGGCACAGACGCCGAAGCCCCGGACAGCGTTGAGCTCAGTGTGCGACCACCCCGGCCCGGTGGAAACAGACCAGGTGGATGCCAGCTCCGCGACTTTGGCCAAGTTGGAAGCCAAAGGTTATGTCCGTCGTTGGACGGAACCAGCGACCGTTGCCCTCACTCTTGAACCCAGTGAAGTGCCCGATGCCGTTGTGGAACTGCGTGGCACAGCCAAGCACGCGGCCGTACTCGATCTCCTCGGACAGGAGGAGGGCAAGGTGTGGATCGGCTGGGTCTACGCCCAGACGGACGCCACCCTGGGCACACTGCGCGCTCTCGCCGAAGCCGAACTGATCGCACTCGACGAGGCACGCCGCTGGCGCGACCCCCTGGCCGACCAAGCCTTTGTGCTGGAGCACCCACCCCGCCTGACGCCTGAGCAGGAGTCGGTGTGGAACGTAATTAAGCAGGGAATGAGGGAAGCAGGGAATCGGGGAAGCAGGGAATCGGAGAAGCAGGGAATCGGGGAAATGGGGGCTCTGCGAACGGCGGCTCTTTCGCAGATGCAGTCCCGCACGGGGGCCAACCATCCAACCATCCAATCTTCCAACCTTCCAACCTTCCTCCTCCACGGGGTCACCGGCTCGGGCAAGACCGAGGTTTACCTGCGGGCGGTGGGGGAGGCTCTACGACAGGGTCAGGGCGCCATCATACTGGTGCCCGAAATTGCGCTGGCAGCCCAGACGGTGCGGCGTGTGGTCGCCCGCTTTCCGGGAGAAGTGGCCGTGTGGCACAGCAACCTGTCGTTGGGCGAACGCTTCGACACCTGGCAGCGGGTGCGGGATGGTGAGTTACCGGTGGTTGTCGGGGCACGCAGCGCACTCTTTGCGCCAGTGCCCAAGCTGGGCGTCATCGTCGTAGACGAAGAACACGAGCCGGCCTACAAAGGAGGTCGTTCTCCTCGCTACCACGCCCGTGAGGTAGCGCTGCAACTGGGTCAATTGACGGGTGCCAGCGTCATCCTGGGCAGCGCCACCCCCGACGTGGTCACCTTCCGCCGCACCGAACGAGGCGAGTTGACGCGGCTAACGCTTCCCAAACGCGTGCTGGCCCACCGCCAACACCTGGCCCTCCAAGCCGGGGCCGCCAAAACGCGCATCTCAGCCCCGGTGGCCCGACCGATCGACAATGACCTCGCTGATCTGCGCACATTGCCCTTGCCACAAGTGGATATCGTGGACCTGCGTGAGGAACTAAAAGCGGGCAACCGCACCATTTTCAGCCGCTCCCTGCAAGCTGCCATGCGCGAGATTTTGGCCGCGGACCAACAGGCCATCCTCTTCCTCAACCGGCGAGGGGCCGCGACCTTTATTCTTTGCCGTGACTGCGGTCACGTCATGCACTGCCCACGCTGCGAGATGCCGCTTACGTACCACGCCAGTGAGGAAACGCTGCTCTGTCATCACTGCAACTATCGCGAACCCAACCCCGACCAGTGCCCCGCCTGCCGGAGCACTCGCATTCGCTTCTTCGGCGCGGGCACGGAGCAGGTGGAAGCCCTGGTGCGCGAATTGTTCCCCAAGGCCCGCCCACTCCGCTGGGATAGGGACACAGCGCGGGCACGGGGCAGTCACGCCGCCTTCTTGCAGCATTTCATGGAGGGTCGAGCCAACGTGCTGGTGGGCACCCAAATGATCGCGAAAGGACTTGACCTGCCCCGAGTGACGCTGGTCGGCGTCGTCAGCGCGGATACGGCCCTTTATCTGCCCGATTTCCGCGCCGCCGAACGGACCTTCCAATTGCTGATGCAAGTGGCTGGACGGGCAGGACGCAGCCCGCTGGGTGGCCGGGTCATCCTGCAGACGTACAACCCCGATTTGGCCATCATCCGCGCCGCCGCCGCCCACGACTACGCCGGTTTCTACCGGGATGAACTGGCCAGCCGCCGAGAAGGCCGCTACCCCCCCTTCAAACGGCTGGTCCGCCTCATCTTCACGGGCTCCGGCGCCGACCGGGCCCGGCGTGAGGCAGAACGAATGACGAACGTGCTACGCACGTATATCACCCGCCAGGGCGTTCCAGGGGTTGATATCGTCGGACCCGCCCCCTGTTTTTATCGCCGGCTGCGCGGCCAGTATCGCTGGCACATCCTGCTCCGCGCCGACGAGCCGGAGACACTACTCAGCCCCATCGCCCTGCCTTTAGGTTGGCGGGTAGATGTAGACCCGATGGATCTGCTATAAACCTGAGTTCGGAGTTTCCGAGCGGGAAATTATCCTGAGTAGGGCATGGCCCGTATCGAAGGGCGGTTTCCCGGAACCCGCACCCCTCGATACGGCTCTGCGAGCCTACTCGGGATGCTGGTCCACCTAATTCCGAACTCAGGCTATAAGCCCAGCTTCTCCCTGGTTTGACTTCCTCCTTGCTTCGTGGTATGATGTTTATTGTTGCTTTTAGCACTCT
>JAUVPY010000324.1 GCA_030598425.1 Anaerolineae bacterium | reverse complement strand
CCAGCACCGGGCTAAAGGCGAGCCCCAACAGGTACCACACCTGAAATAGGCCGATCACCCGCCCTCGATCGTGATCTTCGGTCACGTCGAGCATCATACTGAGGCCCCCGACGTTAAGTAGGGACCAGGCGATGCCCCACAGCAGGCGGCCGGCCAGCCAACCGGGGAAGCTCTGGGCAATGGCATAACTGGCGGTGGACAGGGTGCCCAGCAGAAGCCCTAGCAGGAAGAGGCGTCGTCGACCGAACTGATCATAGGCCAGCCCGGCAATCGGGTTGCCGGGAATGCGGATGAGACGGTTTACGCCCAACAACACCCCCACCATGGCCAGGCTGATGCCGACCGCTTGGGCTTGGGTGGGCAGCACGGCGTAAAGTGTCTGGTCGCCAGGGAGGGAGAGACAGATCGCCAAGCCGACAGGGATGAGCAACCGCAATTGTCGCCGACTTAGAATCATGGGCCGCAGTTGCGATCAGCACTCGGCTCGGATGTTATCTTCGGCGCGTCGTGCGAAAGTCCAACTCGCAGCGGTGCGCTTCTAAATGTGAGGTGATGTGGCTTGTGGATGGGAAGCACGGTGTTTAGGGAGCGGGTCTGGCCACTACAACGACGCGGTGGGTGTTGTTCGTGTACGGCCAGCAGGTGACCAGGGTTATGCGCGTATCATCGGTCGGGGCGATCCATTGTGCGTTTTGGCGTCGTACGTCGATGGGTTCGCCCTTTTCTTTGACGATGAGTTTCTGCTGTACGTAATACCGATAGACTTCGTCCCCCACGTACACGTCAACTTCGTCCCCTTCCTGCACGTCAACCAGGTAACGGAAGACTTCCCCCTTGATGTTATGATGTCCGGAGAGGACCGTATTGCCCGGCTGCCCCGGCAGCGCACTGGTGTCGTGCCAGCCGCCAGCGAAATCAGCCACGTCCCAGATGCTGTATTCCCGCCCGTTTTGCTCGACAACGGACCAACCGACGGGCATGACGGGCGTATCTATCCCTACCGACTTGACGACAATGCGGCTGGGTGGACCGCTATCGCCAACAGGCGGCGGTGGTGGTGCGGGGACGGGTGTATTGGTGGGCGGCAGGGCAGCCACAGGCGTGGGCGTGTTTGTGGGCGGCACAGGCGTTCTGGTGGGCACGGCGGTTGGCTCAACGCTGGCCTCGTCCTCGGGAACCGTGGTTGGCGTCTCTACCCCTTCCAGAGGTGTCTCTGGCAGAATCTCCGGCGGCACCCCGGCCGGTCCAATAACGTAGGTGGGACTTGCTGTAGGCGAATTGGTAGGAGCTGGCGTGGGTGACGGAGCAGGGGTGGCCGTTTGGGTGGGGGTCGCCGTAGGCTCCGGCGCAGCAGCCATGGCCACTGAGACCGGAGTAGGCTGGGCCTGGAGGGTCTCCCACTGGGCCTGGGCGTCCTGATAGGCCCAAACGAAGCCGATTATCAGCAGTATGATGCCGGTCCAGACCAGGCTGGCTGCCAAAACGGTGAGTTGTTCGAGCCAGGCAAGCCGGCGTGAAGGCTTAACACTCGTTTGTCGCATATTAAGGATCTACTCTCCAAGCAACAAGTTAGACAAGATTCAGGGTATCAACCACTATAATAGGCCAACTCTGTTTTGTCAAGCAAACCAAAGTACTAGACAGGGCTCGTACAAAGTCGCTTAACAGGGTGGCAAATGCCCGCAGCAGGTCCGCACTTGCCCTGCGCCAAGCACGGGTGACCTGCGTGTCGGACCGTAGAAAACGCCAGGTCACGGACCTGCTGCGAGCAGGGGGCACACTTACACGGCCTAATGCTGAGTCATAAAGGGCCAGCCTGGGCTGGCCCCAAAAACAGGAGATACGTGAGTTATCAACAGATATCAACACTCAACTGGGCTGACGGCGGACCTGCCAGATGGCACCCGCCACCAATAAGCATAGTACCACAACGCTGGCCAGAACGCGCACCCATCCATTTACGGACGGCGGAGGGTTGCCAGTCTCAGGTAGCGGTTTGTCGAACGCGATTTCTTCTGAAGGTGTAAGCCCCCTCAGGCTAATTGCATCCAGGGTGTATTCCACCTGGCCCGGGTCGGGCCACTTGTTCCAACTGCGAATGAAGATCGTCAGACGCGAACCAGTGGCGACGACCGGCGCGATGTAATCGTAAAAGAAGAGAATATCCGAGTCAAATCGCTGCTCATCCCAGGGCAACTCGATCCAGTCCTCCACGGCGGTCCAATCCTGCCCGCCATCGTAATCGATGCCCAATTGCATACGATAGCCGTAATCACTGGCCTTTATGTCCCCTTCACCGGTGCGGGTCTGGCCGTGTAGCATAAGTTCATACGTTTCACCAGGCACCACACTTACTGTCTGATAGATGCCGGCGTAGCGGTCCGGCTGACTTGCCTCGCGCACTTGAATACGCTGGGCATGCTCACCATCAAATACGGCGGGTGGCCAGGCCTCGTCGAGAAATTCGAAGACAGCCGCTCCATTGTTAAAGGACTTCCAGCCCAACCCCAGGGTATGGTCTTCGAAGCCAGCCTCAAAGCTCCCGTTGCGAACCCGCTCGCCGATCACAGCGGCAGATACCTCCACAACAGCACCCGCTGCTTCAGTTGCCGTCGGCTGAGGAGTGGGCGATGGCTCGGCTTCAGCCACCACACGAGTTGGCGTGGGCGTCGTTTGGGCCACCCCCGGCGAAGTAGCCGTAGGGGGTGGTTCGGGGACGGCTGTCGGCGTTGACGCTGGCGCCAGCAAATTCGGGGTTTCGATACCGAGACGCTGCATAGCCAGCCAAGCAACCAGAGCTAGAACCGCCACGACGGCGACGACGAGCAAGAGAATCGTAACGAGTCGGCTACGATCCGCTGATTGGTCTTCTACATCAGCGCTTGACTCGCTCTGGTTTACGTCCTCTTCCACCCAAACCTCCAGAGCGCACCACCAAGCAGCAGCAGCATCAGCGCAACAGTGGCCCAAACTCGTACGTTGTCCCAAATGGTTCCCGGCGCATCCCCTGTGACAGGGATAACCGGAGTGACAAGGGCTGGACCTACCAGTTGAATGTCGTCAACGTCGTAGTCCCCCTCGCCGCTGTCGGCCCACTTCTTCCAGGCGCGGATGAAGACGGTCATCTCTTCGCTCTCGGCGGTGAGTGTCGTGGTGTAGACGTCAAAGCGGAAGCTATCCTGGATCCGCAGTTGCTCATCCCACTGCAGTTCGATCCAGTCTTCCACATCTTCCCAGTCCTGGCCGCCGCTCAAGTCGAAGCCCACCTCCAGCCGGTAGCCGTAGCTGGTCTTTTCCACGTCACCTGTGTTGGTGCGGACCAGGCCCTGCATCGAGAAAGCGTAAGCTTCACCAGGGATGACGGTTGCCGTTTGGTAGATACCGGAATAGCGGTCGGGCATTTGGGCGTTCTTGATCTCGATAAGCTGTGCATATTTACCTTCGGGTACCACCAGTGGCCAGTCGTCAATGTGGTAGCTGAAGGCGGCACTGCCGTTGTTGAAGCCCTCCCAGTACTCGCCTAGTTCGTTCGGCTTGAAGCCCTCTTCGAAGCCCCCATTGCGCAGCACGTCACGGATCTCAAGATCCGGGGTGACCGGTTCCGTCGGCGTGATGACAGCCGTCTCAGTGGTCACAGGGACGGTCTCTGTCCCTTCCGGTGTAACCGGGGTTTCTGTAGTGTCCGGCGTTTCCGTTGTGACGACTGGGGTATTTGTCGGCCCCTCCGGCGTGTCCGTCGGAATCAGGGTCTCTGTCGTTGCTGGCTCTGTTGGCGTGATTGTGGTTGGGGCTGGCGTCGTCAGTGCTAGTTCCGGGTTGAGAATGGGCCAAACAAATTGCAGGAACACCAGCAGACAAAGCAAGAGCAACAGCGTGACGAGGAGCACCAGAAGCAGGACTCGAAAAACGCTCGACGTATTTCTCCAGCGGTCGCTTAGAGTACTCATAGCAATACCTCCCTCCCGGCTACGTGGCAAGAGCTAACCAGTCCGCGTGATGCGGCACGTGTCTAGTATACCACAAGAAGGCGGCTTATGTCAATATTTAGCGAAGTTGAACATGAACCGTAGAAAAAGCGTGTGAGACAAGCTGCCGGCAGCTTGTCTCACACGCTTTTGTCACTTGATCCGGTGGCTCACGCCTCTAATGTTTCTTGCTACCATCGTGCTTCTCACCTCCGTGACCATCAGGGGGTGAGGGGTCGGGAGGCTCGGCATTGCCCTCAGGCGGGTGCATCGGCTGCGGGCCATTATGGTGTTCGTCGCCAACTGGTTCACAGTCACCAGTGGGGCAGTCCGGGCTGCCACCCGGTTCTCCTGGGCTGAGTTGGTCGGGTTGT
>JAUVPY010000357.1 GCA_030598425.1 Anaerolineae bacterium | reverse complement strand
TGCGAATTTGGGTGGGGGTGAAATCTTAAAATATCGGATGTTTCAAGCCACTTTTACTCATAAAAATCCGCTCTGGGACTTTCCGAGAGAGCTCAATACAGAAAGGAGGTTGACTTCACAAGAGAAACGCGTACCGTGTTGAGCCAACAGGTGTATTCTGAGAAAAAATGTTTTCAAACTTTAGGAGGAGTCTCAAAATGAAGAAGCTGGTTAATCTGACAATTCTTGCTGTTCTGCTCCTGACGCTCGTGCCCGTAGCGGTGAGTGCCCAGGAAATGGTGGTCTGCCAGGAGGAAGTCGTTGTTGCCAAGGACGACTGGCTCTCGAATTACGCCGATAAGTATTTCGGAAATGCGCAATCCTGGCCGGCGGTTATGGCCCTGCACAACCAGGCGGCCCTGGCCGAGCCTGACAAGTACCCAGACAGCATCGTCAACGCTGACATACTTGAAGTCGGCTGGACGATCTGCATCCCCGCCGAGGACGCTGCCGAGGCCTTCCTGGCCAGCTACGATCCTGACAAGCCAGAGACGCTGTACGCGGCTGGCGAGGCTGGCCAGTTGGTGGTGGGTAGCTGGTGGACGGCCGGCGGTGAGGCCGAGGGGCTGGCCGGTATGTTCAGCATCTACGAAGGGCAGCACCCGGACGTTGAGATCGTGAACGCCACCGTAGCCGGCGGCGCGGGTACCAATTTCTTTGCAGTGAACAAAGCCCGCCTGCTGGGCGGAGACCCGGCCGACACCTTCCAGCTCCACGCTGGCCTGGAGGTCGAAACCTACAGCCCCGAGACTTACCTGGAGCCGCTCGACGACCTCTACGCCTCCGAGGGGTTGGAGGAAGCCTTCCCGCCTGACCTGCTGACGCTGCTCACATACCAGGATCACTACTGGGGCGTCCCGGCCAACATCCATCGCTCCAACGTCTTGTGGTATAATAAGGCGGTCTTTGAGGCCAACGGGCTGACCCCGCCGACCACCTTTGAGGAGTTCCAGCAGGTGGCCGACGCGCTCCAGGCGGCCGGCATCCAGCCTTACGTGATCGGCACCAAAGACGGATGGGAAGCGGCTCACGTCTTCGAAGATGTGCTGGCCGGAAGTTTGACTCCCGAGGAGTACCGCGGCCTGTGGACCGGGGAGTTCTCCTGGACGGATCCAAAAGTGACCCAGGCTCTCGAAAACTTCAAGATGCTGCTGAGCTACGCCAACGAAGACCACCCAGCCCTAACCTGGGACGGCGCGGGCGAGTACCTCATCAGCGGTACGGGCGGCATGATGATCATGGGCGACTGGACCGACGGCTGGTTCACCTCCAAGGACTTCACCGGCTACGGCTGGGCGCCGTCTCCCGGCACCCAGGGTATCTTCGTCGGGCTGTCCGACAGCTTCTCCCTGCCTGCAGAAGCGCCCAACAAGGAGAACGCCCTCAATTGGCTGAAGGTCGTTGGCTCCAAGGAAGGCCAGGAAGCCTTCAACCCCCAGAAGGGCTCCATCTGCGCCCGAACCGACTGCGACCCGAGTCTGTTCAACGAATACCTGCAGTCGGCAATGGTGGACTGGAGCCAGGACGCCATTGTGCCTAGTGTGCAGCACGGCGCAGCGGCTATCCTATCGTGGGCGACCGAGTACAAAGACGCCATGACCCTCTTCGTGGCCAGCGGCGACGTGGCCGGCACGCAGGCTGTCTTGCAGCAGGCGTGTGTGGACGCCGGCGTCTGCCAGTAAATCGTGCACAAACGAGGCGGCCCATCTGGGTCGCCTCGCCAACAATCCCTAAGAGCAGACCTGATTTGCTTGCATAGGTCTGCCCTTTCCCTAATGGAAACAACCCTCCCGGAGGTTACGTACCTCCGGGGGGGTAAATACTGGGAGAGGAAGCATATGCGACGAATCAAGTGGGAGCGGATCGTTGCGGTCCTGCTCCTTGCACCCTCTGTGCTGGCTATTGCCATCTTTGTGTATGGCTTCATCGGCTTCACAGGTTATGTCTCGCTGAGCAAGTGGAACAACCTATTGCCCGATTTCACCCTGGTGGGCTTTAGCAATTATCAGAAACTATTCGCCCATCCACGCTTCCAAATCGACCTGCGCAACACGGTGTCTTTTACCATATTATTCCTGTTTCTGTGCCTGGTGGTCGGCTTCCTGCTGGCCTTTTTACTCGACCAGCGCATCCGGGCCGAAGGGATCTTCCGCAGCATCTACCTGTTTCCCATGGCCATCTCGTTTATTGTTACCGGCGTGGTCTGGCGCTGGATCTTGACACCCGGTAGTCCGGAATTGGGGGCTACTGGCATCAACTTGCTCTTCGAGAAGGTAGGACTGGGCTTCCTCAAGTGGGGATGGTTTACCAACCCAGTGGTATGGCATATCCCGCCCGATTCGACGGTGGGCCAGTTCCTGGGCCAGATCGGCCTGGGCTTCCTGGCTTCGCCTATGTTTGGTGTGTCGGCCGGGGTGGTGGCGCTGGTGCTGGCCGCCGCCTGGCAGATGTCGGGCTATACCATGGCCTTGTACCTGGCTGGCCTGCGCGGCATCTCCGATGAACTGCGCGAGGCGGCCCAGGTCGACGGCGCTTCAGAGCTGCAGATCATGTTCCGTATCATCCTGCCTCTGCTGCGTCCCATCACTCTCAGCGCGGTCATCATCTTGGGACACATCTCCCTGAAAATCTACGACCTGGTGGTGGCCATGACCGGGCCCGGCATCGGTTTTTCGACCGACGTGCCAGCCTACTTCATGTGGGATACCACCTTCCGCGGCAACAACTTCGCTCGAGGCTCTGCGATCGCCATCATTTTGCTGATTATGGTAGGCGTCCTGATCGTCCCCTACCTGGTGTGGAGCACTCGATCGGAGGCTGAACTATGACATCGCGGTCATCCGAGCTAGGGGGCAGGTCGAGCTACGTCCCCCGCTGGCGACGCCTTCTCCTCTACCTGACCCTGATCGCTTTTGCCGTGGCCTACTTGATTCCCGTGTATCTCCTCCTCGTCACCGGAATGAAGAGCTTCGCCGAAGTGAGCCTGACCACGATGTGGGACCCGCCAACAGGGCTTCATTTCGACAGCTTCACCAAAGCCTGGTACGGTAGCAAGCAAGAGGGCTTCCGGGGGCTGAACAACAATTTCCTCAACAGCGTGTATTTGGCCATCCCAGCCACCGTCTTCTCGGCCATGCTGGGTTCCATCAACGGCTACATTCTATCCAAGTGGAAGTTTCCAGGCGCCGACCTGCTTTTCACCCTTCTGCTGTTTGGCATGTTCATCCCCTACCAGAGCATCCTCATCCCCTTGGTCCAGGTGATGAGCAGAATACCGTGGTTCGGAGGCAACCTATACAGCACGATCCCCGGTCTTATTTTAGTCCACGTCATCTATGGGATTCCTATCACTACGCTCATCTTCCGCAACTACTATGCAGCCATTCCCACTGAACTGGTCGAGGCTTCACGCATCGACGGGGCCAGCATCTTCGGCGTCTACCGGTACATTCTGTTCCCGCTGTCGATCCCCGGCTTCGTGGTGGTCATGATCTGGCAGGTCACGTCGATCTGGACCGATTTCCTCTTCGCCGTCACCCTCACCAGCAACCCCGACGTTCAACCCATCACCGTGGGGCTCAACAACCTGGCCGGCAGCTACATCGTCGAATGGAACGTGCAGATGGCCGGCGCATTCATGGCAGCGCTGCCCACGCTGATCGTCTACATCGTGCTGGGTCGCTTCTTCATGCGCGGCCTGTTGGCGGGGTCCCTGAAGGGATAGACCTTAAGGATAGAAATGGACCAGGAGAGACGCCGCCAGCAACTGTACAGCCTTCTGGGCGATTTGCCCGATCCCTCCCGGCAGATCTCCGCCACCAAGCTCGCCGACGAGGAACGCGACACATACGTTCTGGAGAGACTGGTACTTGACCTGAACGGCATAGAATCGGTCCCAGCCTATTTCATACACCCCAACGAGCAGGACGGACCCCTGCCCACTGTTCTGTACAATCATGCTCACGGGTTCAATTACGCGCTGGGCAAAGACGAGCTCCTGGCTGGACGCATTGAGCTTTACGAGCCACCTTACGCCCAAG
>JAUVPY010000482.1 GCA_030598425.1 Anaerolineae bacterium | reverse complement strand
GGACGGGATGGGGTGCAGCATGGTCCTGGCATGCTCCAGGACCGGGACCAACTCGCCCAGGGTGCTCACCTCACGTCCGGTCAGCCCCATGATGGTGGGCAGGTAGTAGGCCGTGTTGGGGAAACTCACCGGCGTATCGGCCCCTTTTTCGGCGATAGCCTCTTGTAGCAGGTTTTCGGCTTCGTTGACGATCATTGTCGCGCCACGGATGGCACGTGTAGCAATATATCTACTCATCGTGTCTCTCCTTCTTAGGCTGGTTCACCGTAAAGGGCTGCCTGGCGCTCTTCAAACGGCAATTCGATCAGTTGCAGCATACGCTTATCGCCACTCTCGCCCCACTTACTGGCGTCGTATTCGGGGAGCTTGAGGGCTGCGCGTCGCTCATCGATGTGAGCCAGGGTCCTTTGCAGGATCTCTTCGGGGTCGATGACGAACTCCAGTCGACCACCAAATTTCTCGCGCCACCCTTCGTTGATGAGACGCTGTACTTCCTCGCTCCCTTTCAGCGGGTTGGTGGTGCCCATGATGACGTAAGCGCCCGAGGCGGCGGCATAGGTAGCGATCGCCAGGGCCTTCTCACTCATCCACTCGGGAGCCAGACCGACGGCAGGGATGTCGCTGATGTCGTCGCCCAGCCCGCCTTCGCTGGCCATCTGGGTCAACACAGTCAGGATGCGGGTATTATCAACGCAAGACCCCATGTGCAACACCGGGGGCATACCCACTGCCTCGCACACCTCGCGCAGACCAGGGCCCGCATATTCCAGCGCCGACTCGCCCAGCAGAAGACCCTGCTTGGCGCTGGCAATCGCGCCACAGCCAGTCTCTACCACTAGCACATCGTTCTTAAGGAACTCTTCTACCAGGTACTGGTGGGTCGCGTCTTGGGTGACCCGCGGGTTGTTGCAGCCGACGTTGGCGACCACACCTCGAATACGCCCGGCAGCGATAGCATCGTTGAGAGGCCGGAAGGAGCCCCGCATGACACCGCCCAGCGCGTAGTTGATATATTCGTGGGAGAAGCCGGCCACCAAATCGGAGCTGACATCGGGAATATGGGTTTCGCCGCGTTTGGGGAAGTTATCGATGGCCCGCCGCACAATCTGTCGGGCGATATCTAACGCGTGGTGCTCGTCAAACTCCATATGGGTAGCGCCGCTGATCTTCACCTTCTTGGAGGTAGTGATGACCTCGGTGTGGAAATTCTCGGACAGCGGGACCAAAGCCTGCATAATACACTGTACGTCCACCACCATAGCTTCAACACTGCCGGTGAGGATGGCCAACTCCTGGTGCAGGAAATTACCAGCGCTGGCCACACCCTGACGCACCAGAGTTTCGTTTGAGGTGCAGCAGATACCGGCCAGATTGATACCCTTGGCTCCTTGACTCTCGGCATATTCAATCAGCTCAGGGTCGCCGGTGGCGGCCAAGATCATCTCGCTCAGGGTGGGTTCGTGACCGTGGATGATGATGTTAACTTCGTCATCCTTGAGGACTCCCAGGTTCGCCTGGGAAACCAGGGGGCTGGGGGTGCCAAAGAGCACGTCGGAAATATCACTGGCCAGCATACTTCCTCCCCAGCCGTCGGCGAGGGCGCAGCGCACAGCGGCGTCCAAGATGTGGTCTGGGTCCTGATCGTCACCTATATGGGTGCGATGCAAGACTTCCACAACCTCGCGGTCGATGCCGCGCGGGACCACCCCTAGCTCACGCCATATCTTCTGACGTTTGGCCGGTGCCCGGCCGACGCAAATCACCTCACCGGTCTGCTGGCCGAATTGAGAGATGGCAATGTCAGCCACGTCCGAGGCGATTTCTTCCACCGAACGCCCTTCGACGGCCACGCCCAAGTTGTCGGCCAAAGTGAACAGTTTATAGGGATCACGGATCTTATAGTCGGCCGCTTCGCCGGTGGCGGCTGCTTTAAGGGTGAAAGCCATATCCCGCCCGTGATCCGAGTGGGCGGAGGAGCCAGCGGCTATGGCCCGGGCGAGGTTGCGAGCGACGATGGTCTCCACGGTCGCGCCGCACACGCCGGTTTGTCCGTCTTTCACGACCCGGCAGGGTCCCATGAAACAGTTTTTGCAGCACAGGCCATCCGATCCGATCGGACACGGTTGCATAGAATCGGCCCGGCTAAAAGCGGTACCCAGACCAAACTCCTCGGCGTACTTCAGCACCTCTACGGCGGCCGGGTCTGAGCTACGCTCCTCAGGTGTTCGTGCTTTAGGCATAATAGTTACTCCTTTGCTTTGGTAAGTGCCATTCTCTCTACGCTAGTAACCATGGTTAATACGTTCGGAACTCGCCACTCATACCAAGTCCGCCTCATCGGTCTTGGTTACCCGAACGCCAAGGGCGTCCCAGGCTGGATCCTTGGCTTTCGGGCCAGCGACGGGGCCGGAGGGAAGCTGGCCATTGCCCACCGGATATCCTGCCTTTTCAAGCGCCTGGCTGATGCCGTCGGGGGAGACGGTCGACGGATCGTACGTCACCTGCACTTGCTTCCAGGCGGAGCTGGCCTGAACTTCGTCCACACCCG
>JAUVPY010000107.1 GCA_030598425.1 Anaerolineae bacterium | reverse complement strand
TTCCCTGACCAAGGTCATCGCGCGCCGGGCGACGCACGCCAGCGCCACGAGCACCAACAGAACCTCGGTCATCGAGATGGTGCGTCCCACGAGAGGCTTGGGTAGCAAGAAAAAGGGAAGGCTGAAAGCCACCAGGGTCAGACCCAGGTCGGGACGGGGCAGGAGGGCCAGGAGCAGAAGGACCAGCAACCCCAGCGAGGGCAGGGTCCCAGGCGCGAAGTAGAAGGCCAGGGCGGTTCCCACCAGGATGACCAGATGCGTCGGGGTGCCCATCGCCATATAGCGTGTGTGGACCCTCTCCACCAAACCTTGAACCGTTCCGCGGGGCATTTTGCGGATCGAGTGGGCGAGCCCGGCGACCGCCACAACTCCCAATCCGGCGATCAGGATCAGGCCCAGCCGGATGGCTCGTGTGTCCGCTTCCCGGCTTACCCGCCAGCCGACTACTGGCCATTGATACCAGCCACCTTGGGCTTCGATCAGTGCGGTGTGAGGACCGTCCGGCAGATGGCGGGCGAGTGTAACCACGTCCTCTTGCCACAATGGATCATACAGTACGACGTACGCGTGTCCGTCCTGTTGCGGCAAAGCGTTGGCTGGTTCCCCATCAATCGTCACAAACAAGTAGCCTCGGAAGGCCCCACGGCGAACCATCAGGTCCAATCGCGTGCCCTGGAAGGGAATGGTTAGTGTGGCCGGGGGGTGGCGCGGTACATCGGCGCCGGCGGGGGCGAGACGCCAGTCGCCGGTATATTGACCCGACGGGTGGTGGGCAGGATAGGCGCCCACAGTGGCGAGCTTTTCGTTGACCTCGCTGGCGTGCAGCGCCTGGACCTGCGGCAAGGGGACATCACCGGCGACCAAGGCCAGTCCGCGCCGGGGATCATCCTCCGGCAGTGTCTCGGTATCCCAGGCTGCGAAGAGCATGGGACCCAGCCAAGGCCAATTGTCGCGGGCGTGGTGGGTGGCCTGAGCTGTGTACGCTCTCTGCTGGTCGGGAGACAGCGATGGCCACGGGGAAGGTCCTCCCGTCCAGGGCTGCGGCAAGGCATTCCAGCCGAATGCGGTGGCCCACATAGGTTTGCCCTCGTCATCGTGGGCAACCATCACCTGACGTTGCAGTTCTGCACGCCTGAAATTGAGGCCCGCCTCGTCTGGAGGCGCGGTGGGCTCACCCTCGAAGCCGTAAGGTTGAGTGGCGACCACGTCGAACCAGGGCGCGCCGTTGGCGGCGTAGAGACCAGCCAGGAAAGCGGATTCGTTGAGATTCAACGGGCCAGTTTCCAGGGTCGGCGCCAGAGCGGCGGTAAGAACCAGCGCGTTTTCGTCGGCAGCTCGGAGATTGATGGCTCCCTCGCGCAACAAACCCGCGTAGGCCGCGGGATCTACAAACCGGCCGCCCCAGTGTGAGCTGAGGTTGGGCTCGTCCCAGATTTGATAGTAGTCTACACGGTCGCCGTATCGTTCGGCCAGGGCACGTGCGAAGTTACCAAAGTCTAGCAATTCAGTGGGTGGGGTGAAGGGGGTGGTGTCTGGAGGGCGTGCCCAGCCTGGTGTGGTATCCAGCACGGCAATTAGCTCCAGCCCGTTGGCGCTGGCCCGTTCCACGGCACGGTCCCAAGGGGTCCAGTTGAATTGACCCGGTGCGGGCTCGATATCGGCCCAGGCGAAAGGCTGGCGTATCCAGCGCAGGCCCGCGTCGCTCATCTGGGTCAAGGTGCGGTCAAGTTCGTCCGGCGGGACCTGGGTCAGGTCAGCGTTGACGCCATACGATTTCTCCACTGCCAGCGGAACGTTGGGAGAGAGACGGGGGTACGATGACTGGATGCGCTGTAGGCTTAGGCCCAACCAGATGCCGGCGACAGCCAAAGCTATCAACACAACCAGCCAGAAAAGGCCAAGCCAGGACCAAAAGTTGAATCTCATTGCCTATTCTTGTGCAGCGGCGCTAGCTTCGTTTGGGTAACGGTTGGGTTAATCCGCGGCTTCGCCGTCCCATATGGGCAGGATGAAGTGAAAAGTGGTGCCGCTTCCCTCTGCGCTTTCAACCCAAATGCGGCCGTGGTGGGCTTCGACGGCCAGTTTGCAATAGGTGAGCCCCAAGCCTACGCCAGAGCGCTGACCCTCGGCGCGGATGTCGGCCTGCGCAAATTTCTCAAAGACGCGCAGGAGTTGCTCGGAAGGGATACCATAACCGGTGTCAGTCACGGAGAACTGGACTCCGTCTGGTACTTGGCGCGCACTGAAAGTGATGTGTCCGCTGGCAGGCGTAAACTTGATGGCGTTATCCAACAGGTTCCCGACAATGCGCAACAAGGCATTATAGTCTGCACGCACCGATGGCAGCGCCTCGGGTACGTTCAGGGTGGTGGTCAGGCTGTGCATCGTGAGCAGCGGATAAATCTCATCCAGGCAGGTCTGGATGACGTCGTGAGGTGCTACTGGCTGGAGCTCAAGCGGCATACGCCCTTCCTCGAGCCGGTGGACATCGAGGATCGCGCTAACCAGCCTGAGGGCCCGGTCGGCCGAGATCAGCGCGCTTTCCAAAAGTTGAGATTGCCTCTCATCCAGTTCATCGGCCAGCGTTCCCTTGAAGTAAATCATCGTCCCCTGGATGACGCCCAACGGGTTTTTCAGGTCGTGAATGATCATACTGGATAGGTTTTCTTTCCATTTGTCAGCCTCGCGCAGGCGGGCGTTTGCCTCTTCCAATTCTCTGTTGCGCTGATGCAGCGCTTCGGTCAACTGACGGTTGCGCCGACGCAGTTCGGCCCGTTCGAGCACTTCGACGGCGGCACTGACAATTTCCCAGGGGCGGACTGGGCGGGTGAGATATTCTTCAGCACCCTGTTTCAGAGCACTGGCAGCCAGTTGCTCAGCCCCGTAGTCGGTGGTGGCAATTACGCTCGCCTCAGGAGCGCACTGCTTGAGCAACGCAATCAACTCGGTGTTATCGACGCCAGGCATGGCGGCGTTGGCGATGATCAGATCGGGCTGGTTTTCTGTGGCGTGGCGGACTCCATCCGCTGTGTTGGCAGCCCTGAGCACCGGATATCGTTCTTCAAGCATAGCGTCGGCGATGATCTTCAGACTCAGATCATCGTCGTCAATAACCAGCACTGCGGGCGGTGAGGCTGATTCAATTACCTCGTCTGTTAAAGGAGGGGGCAAAGTCATTGTTTTCCTGGTGGACCCGAGTCGCCTACTCCTCGTGGACGGGCTCTGTCCGAGAAGGAAAGGCGACGCTAAAAGTGCTGCCGCGCCCCAACTCGCTGTTGACCCAGATGCGGCCTTTCATTGCGTCGGTGGCCAGCTTGCAAAAGGCCAGACCCAGGCCGAAGCCGGGCTGCACCAGCGCTGTCTCATACGCATCTTCGAAGCTCATCCGACCGAATTCGTCGGTCATGATTTGCTTCTGGTCTTCGGGGATGCCGGACCCGTTGTCCTGCACGCTCAAGACTACGTGATCATCTTCTAGCCGGGAGCCGAGGGTGATCTCTCCCCCTGGCGGTGTGAACTTGATGGCATTGTCGAGCAAGTTCTCAATCACGCGCTGGATCACGACCCAGTCGACCCATAGAGTAGGGAGGTTGTCCTGCAAATCAGCGCGCCCGCGTATCTCCTGGACTTTCAACATGGGCGTCAATTGTTCCAGGCTGGCTTCGACTACGCCGTTGGGATCAACTGGCTCCAGTGACAAGGGCAGTTGGCCTTCCTCAAGCTGCTGCAGATCGAGCAGAGCATCGATGAGGCGCACCATTTGCTGGCCGGCAGCCAATGCGCCATCCATCGTCCCCTTCTGCCGTTCGCTTAGCTCTAGCGAGGGCTCCATTTCCAGCAGAGCCAGGGCGCCCATCACCGCGGTGAGTGGAGTGCGCAAATCGTGGACGATCATGCTGGCCAAGGTTTGTTTGGCGATGTGAAGGGCCCGCAGGCGCTCGTTGGTCACGTGCAGTTCTTTGTTCTGGCCTTGCAGGGCTTGTCTGGTCTCTAACAGGCGCAGGTTGGTTTGCCGTAGCTGGTTAGTCAACTCGCGATTTAATCGTCGTGCCCGCAGCTTCTCCAAAGCGGATTTGACGGAGAGGATTGCCTGCCAGGACTTGACAGGCTGGGGCAGGTAATCGTCCACGTCTTCCAGGAGGGCGGTGGACATCTCCTCTTCCTGGGAAACCATAGTGATGATGGCCGGCTCGCGATACGTGTGCCGGGCGTGGGTTGGAATGGTCCGGCTGCCTGGCAATTCGTCGTTGATGAGAATCAGGTCAGGCTGGGTCGCCTGCGTTACGCGCAGCCCGGTATTCACGTCTCGGGCGGTCACGACGTGGTAGCCGTAGTGGCTCAAGGCCTGGCCGACACGGCTGCGCTGCTCGGAGTTGTTGTCGATGATGAGCACGACTTCCCCTGCCTGTCCGGGGAAGGGGCGGTCGGGTTCGACCACGGCCCACACGATCTCAATCATGCGCCGCAGGTCGGTGGGCTTGGGCATGTAGGCGTCAACAGAAATGACGGGTTGGTCGGAGGCGAGCGCAAACTGGCCATCGGGGCCACGATCGGGAATGGCCAGGGCTGTGTGCAACAAGATGGGGATGCGGCAGGTGGTTTCGTCCTCGCGCAGTTGCAGACAGACCTGAATTCCATCAACGCCGGCCAACAACAGGTCGAGAATGATCAGGTCAGGCTCTTCTCGCCGCGCAAGGCGCAAACCTGCGTCTCCATCGGCAGCCACCAACACGCGAAATCCCTCGCGCCTTAAGACACCCTGGAGTTTTTCGAGGGTTTCGGCGTCCTCATCCATTAACAAAATGCATTTTGAGGTTTGTGCCGCCACAATCTTGCCTCACTGGATGTCGCTTGTTCGTGTTAGCACATCGCTGGCGGTTACCGAGGTCGTGGAGGTGATGGTAGGCGTGCTCCGCAGCTCGACGGCTTCTCTTACGGTGCGTCCGGCTGCCCAGCGCGGTTGACCACTCTGGTTGTTGGATGTGAGTTGCCTGGGAGGAGCGCCTTCAATATCTGCCAAATATAGATTCCCATTATACACAAAGATGAATTTTTTACCATTTGGCGACCAGGCGACTTGGGGAGGGGGCTCGACGCCAGGTTCCTCGGCTGCCGGGAAAAGCTGGCGTGAGTTGCTGCCGTCCCGGTCGCGGAGATATAGGGCGTAGCGACTATCTACTGATCGAAGTGGGTTGACTGCCTGCCCGTAGACGACACCTTCCGTCCCCCAGGCCGGCGATGTCCACATACCGACCTGGTCGGCGATGCGCGCCTTCACCGACCCGTCGGCGGCAAGGAACCACAGGTCGAAGGCGGGGCTGTCCTGAAGAGCCTCGTTGTTCACGGGAGGAGCGTGGACGGCGGCGGCCAAATAGCGACTGTCTGGCGACCAAGCGAGCGAGGGCACCCACACCCACTCACTGTAGGTTTGATAGGCGGCGAAGTCGACCAGGACAACGTCGGTCTGGCTGATGATGTCCACCACGCCGATCTGGTCGGGACGGGCGTAGGCAACCTGGCGCCCGTCGGGCGACCACTCGAAGGTGGTGCCCCACCAGCTATATACGCCGGCGGTGCTGGGGCTGATGACCTGAGTCGTGGTTATGCTTTCCTGGGAGTAGGTGAGAACATCGCCTGGCCGAACCAACCAGAGGTCGTTATTGGCGCGCCAACCGGGCGCGCTGGGTGTGCGCTCGGCGGTGCTATAGGCGATTTGGTCCCCATCGGGCGACCATTCGGCGTAGAGCACGCCCTGGATCGGGGTTGAGATCGATTTCTCACCAACGATGGTGGTGTTGACCATCCACAGTTGGTTGATGGGGGCTTCAATATCTCCTTCCAGCCGGCGGCTGTAGAGGAGCCAGCGACCGTCGGGTGACAGCTCGAACACCCGGCTGTCCAGGTCGCCTTCAGTGGTCAATGGGCGTCGTGCGGTGCTGGTGTCGCGCATGACCCAAGCGTTGCCGGCCGATAGATAAGCGATGGTGCCCTCGACCGGGGCAGGCTCCAGTTGGTCCTGCGCGCCCACGGCGATGATCTCGTCCACAGGCTCAATGACCGGCACTCGTGAGACCTGGGTCCGCTCCAGCTCGGCACCATCTTCAATGGTGATACGGTGGGTGATTTCGTCCTCACCATTGACGCCAAGCTGAATGAGCCGGGTTTCGCCGGTCGGCAGCGCCTCATTGGTAACCGTTTTGCGCTCAAAGGGGACCAACACACGCGTGGTCTCGAACTGCTCCTCGACGCGGGTGACGACGATGACCATGCCCGCCTCTGTTTCCACGTAAAGGTCGGGGCTGACGCGATCCAGCGGGTTCAAGCTGACGCCAGCAACGTCCAGCGCATCGCGGACGGTTGCTGCGTCGGTGGTGACCGCTTGACGGCCGTGGTCTACCTCAATGAACAACTGTTGGGGCTGGTCCTGGCAGCCGACCAGGGCCAGTAGCGCCAGCCCCAGCACGGCGGGCAGAAATACCTTGAGTCTCAAATGTCAAATACCAAGTGGCAAAAGTAAAACGTGAAACGTGAAACGTGAAACGTGATGCGTGATGCGTGATGCGTAAGACGTTAAACGTCAAAACGTGAAATTGCGAAATTATGCTACCACGCCTGAATCGAATCAGCAAATTGGCAGAATAGCAAATCAGCAAATTGGCAAATCAGCAAATTGGGAGATTGGCTAACCTCCAATCGCCAATTCCCTGATTCCCCGATTCCCTCATTCCCTCATTTCCTCATTCCCGATCCCCAGTTCCCAATCCTCGGGTGTGTCGAGGTCGAAGGCGATGCTATCGGCGCGGTAGATGAGCGGTTCGACACCGGCGGCTCGGGCAGCGGCGCAGTGGGCGGCGAAGCTATCGGGCCCGAAGAGGAAGGGGATGAGGTTGGGAGGGCGCATCAGCAAGGCGTTGGTGCCGGTTCCGCGCCGGCAAGGGGCGATAACCAATTGACGAGTTGCGTGTAGGGCAGGTTTCAAACCTGCCGAGTGTGGGACGGGTTTCCAGCCTGGCTTTTCCATGCCCCCCAGGGACAGGATGCTTTCCAGGTCGGACGCCGTCAGGCGGGGCAGGTCGGTGGGCAGGACCAGCAGGGCGGTCGCCCCCTGGTCCCGCGCGAAGTGTGCCGCCTGAGTGAGTGCCAGGTTGAGACCGGTTGAGACCTCTGGCAGCCCCCAGGCTCCCTGGGTCTTGGCTTGCGCCAGGATGGATGGGGCGCGGCTGATTACCACCACCGGCCCGATAACCTGGCGCGCAAGCCGCACGGTGCGCCGCAGCAGCCAGCGATTGAGCTCTTCCCGCTGCGACGGAGTCAACACCGGCGCGAGGCGAGATTTGGCTTCTTGGTAAGGTTTAGCGGGGATTATACAGAAGTCCATCGAGTGATATAAGTCAGCAGCCCTAGCGATTGGCGTTTTCCAAGGCACCTTCGACGACGGCGGCAACCTGAGGTAGGTCGATAGCCAGGAACGCATCCCGGCTCTGGGACAGGGCGGCGTAGGCTTCGTCGGCGTGGCCCTGGTCGCGCAGCCACAGGCCATAGTAATAAAGCCCCCGCGCAGCGCTGTAGCGGTCGCCGATGTCTTCGTATAGCGAAATGGCTCTGGTAAATGCCTGGGCCGGTTGCTCCTCAAAGGGCGCTACAGCTAACAACACGTTGGCTTCGCCGAGGCGGGAGCCGACGTCGCGGAAGAGTTGGAGGG
>JAUVPY010000388.1 GCA_030598425.1 Anaerolineae bacterium | reverse complement strand
TTCCGATTCTCCGCTACGAGTCTGCAAGACTATGTAGACTGTGTGAGGCGCTTTCAGCTACGCTACTTGCTCCAGGTTGCGTGGCCTGCACCTGAAGCGGAACCCATCAGTGAGCAAGAACGCCACGCTCGATTGGCTCGCGACTTCCATCGACTAGTTCACCAACACTTGCTGGGTCTTCCGGCAGACACTCTATCTGCGTCGGTACACGACCCGGACCTGGAGCGGTGGTGGCAAGCCTATTTAGCCTACGTGCCTACTTTCGATGATGCCCGGGTGATGCCAGAAGTCGGCCTGTCAATCCCAATATCAGGGTATCGGGTGGTGGCTCAGTATGACGCCGTCGTCGTCAGAGATCAGCCCGATGCCGAATATGGTCAATCCGCGGAGGCGGTTTCCGCAGATAAATCCCCCTTACTCATAGTTGATTGGAAAACCTATCGTAAGCGCCCCTCAAGGGGGTGGCTGGCTAGCCGGCTACAGACTCGCGTTTACCCGTTGATACTTGTGCAAGCGGGGGCTTCTCTCATCGATCACACCCGTGTTGAGCCCAGTGACGTTGAAATGTGCTACTGGCTGGCGGAATACCCTGATACTCCGGAAACTTTTCCATACGATGCAGCCACTTATCAGGCCGACCTGGAGTTTCTTTCCGCTCTCATCACTGAAATTGATGAACGTATCAAGAGCGGTGGCCACGAAACTGGGACTGGTTCAGCATCTGCCACACATGACATCTGGCCCCTCACTGGTGAACTTAGACGCTGTCGTTTCTGCAATTACCGGTCGTTGTGTGGACGAGGGAGCGTCGCTGGTCCCGTCGTGGATAATATTGAGGGGGACGATCCGGTCCACCTGACCGCTGATGAGATTGGCCCTGACTTCGACTTGGACTGGGGGCAGGTACAAGAAATCGCCTATTAAGGGGCTTCAACGATCCGCTAACTGCGCTATGGCCAACTGGATTGATCCCCAACCTGTTGTTGTTTCTGATGCAATGCGTGAGACCGTAGGTGGACATCCACTGGTGGCGGAGGCGCTGGTGCGTCGAGGCGTCACCACGCCCGCCGCGGCTCGTGCTTTCCTCGATCCGAATCACTACTCACCTGCCTCCGCAGTTGAGCTGCCTGACATAGACCGGGCGGCAGATCGCGTCTGGCGTGGGCTGGCAGCCGGTGAACGCATCGCTGTATTCGGTGATTTCGACGTGGATGGCCTGACCGCCACTGCGTTGCTGGTGGAAGCACTCCGCAGACTCTCTTCAACCATGGGAACGCAAGATATTGCGCATATCCATTACCGTGTTCCACAACGGAACCAGGGACACGGTATTAATTTGCTTGCTTTGGACGAACTGTTAGATCAAGGTACTTCGCTGCTCATCACCTGCGACACGGGTGTGGATGCCTTCGCCGCCATCGAGCGGGCGGCCGCTCGGGGTTGTGAGGTGGTCGTCACCGATCACCACGATCTGCCCGACGACTTGCCGCCTGCGTTGGCTGTCGTCAACCCCAAACGGTTGACCGCCGATCACCCGCTCCGCGAGTTGCCGGGAGTGGGCGTAGCCTACAAGCTGGTTGAGCACTTGTTTCAGCGATCCGGCGTTGACAGTGAACTTCAGGCAGCACTTGACCTGGTTGCGTTGGGTATCGTGGCCGACGTGGCCACCCAAGTTGCTGACGTGCGCTACCTGCTTCAGCGTGGCTTAGAGACATTACGCGCAACCCAACGTGTCGGGCTGCGTGCACTTTTGGATCAGGCTGAATTGCAACCAGACGGCCTGACCGAAGGACACATCGGCTATCAAATTGCCCCCCGTTTGAATGCTCTTGGTCGTATGGGCGATTCGGGCCAAGGGCTAGAATTGCTGCTCACTCAAGACCTTGCCCGCGCGCGTATCTTGGCCGCCGAGATGGATGGCCTGAATTATCAACGGCGCCTCGTTACCTCCCAGGTCACCCAAGCAGCGCTGACACAGATCGAGCGTGATTCATCACTGCTAGATTACCAAGCGTTGGTCGTAGCTGGACACAATTGGCATCCAGGCGTCTTGGGATTAGTGGCTGGTCGCCTGGCCGAGCAATTCAAGCGTCCAGCGGTTGTGTTGTCCCTCACGCCTGAGGGCGTAGCCCGTGGTTCGGCTCGCTCGGTACCCGGGTGTGATATCCACGCTGCCCTGATGGGTGCCGCCAACTGGCTGATCCGTTTTGGAGGGCATCCCCGCGCGGCCGGCCTGACCCTTGATCCATCGAACCTGGAGGCTTTTCGCAAGGCTCTGTCACGATCGGTGGATGTGGTATGGGACCCGGCTGCTGCCTCACCGGGTCTTCAGATCGATTCCTACATTACTCTGGATCAGCTTTCGCTGGAATTGGTGAGTGAATTGGAACGGCTTGCTCCCTTTGGCCTGGGCAACCCACGGGTTCAAGTCGCCACATATGATCTGCATATCGTGGAGGACGCGGTTATCGGCCGCAATGGGGAACACCGCCGCCTGGTGGTCGCCGATGAACAGGGTACCCAGCAGACAGTTCTCTGGTGGCAAAGCGCTGGCCAGGTGTTGCCTGAAGGTCGCTTTGATTTAGCCTATGCGCTGCGCGCCCGCGACTATCGTGGTGAAATGCAATTGCAAGTGGAATGGCTTGGCGCTCGTCCTCGTCAGTCAACAACCTCCATCTCCTCTGTCGCCACAAGGGCGGTGGTAGATTGGCGAGAGGAAGTTGATCCGCGAAAGACACTGGCCAGGCTGCCAGAAACAGAATCTGTCATCTGGGCGGAAGGTGAGGATCCATATGTTACTGGAGAAGTGAGAAGCACAGACCGCCTGGGTTTGACTCCCTCACCGGTGCTGGTCATCTGGACGGCGCCGCCTGGGCCAGATGAACTGACCTGGGCCATGCAGGCAGTGAATCCAGACAGAGTGTACCTTTTCGCCTTTGAGCCTGCGACTGCCCGGCTACGCATATTTATAGAGCGTTTGACGGGAATGGTGAAGCATGACCTGCGGACGAGGGGGGGGCGGGTGGATACAAGGCGGCTGGCGGCTGCCCTGGGACACCGCGAGGTAACTGTGCGCGCTGGGCTCGATTGGTTGGCAACGCGCGGGCAGTTGCGCATCGTTGAGACGGGTGAGGACACGTTGACACTGGAGGCCGGCGGAGAGCCGTCGTCTGATTCTGAGAAGGCACAATCTCATCTGCGGCGTCTGTTGGAAGAGACGGCAGCCTATCGGCGTCATTTCAGAACGGCGCCGACCGAGACGCTGGGGATTTCAGCGTGAAGCTTGGCCGGTTTACAGAATGGCCTGAATGACTGCGTCGGTATCTGTCAGATCAGGGAAAGCGCAATCTGCGCCAGCGGCGACGAGGGAACCTAGTACGTAGCTGCCGGTGGCAACACCCACGGCAGTCACCCCCAGATGCCTCCCGCAGGTGACATCGGCGGGAGTGTCCCCGACGATGACCACGTTCTTACCCATGAACGTGCGATCGGTCAACGCTTGGGCTCGAGCGATAGCCACCCCTGGCAATTGTGAGCGGCTGCGGCCGTCGTTTCCGTATGCGCCGACACAGAAAAGAGCGGGGTCAAGACCGGCTGCGCGCAGTTTGATGGGTGCTGTCGCTGCCACATTGCCGGTCAAAAGACCTAGCATGGCGTCGGGGTGGCCAGAGAGCCGCCCGAGGAGCGCCGGAACACCGGGGCAGACACGTATTTGCCGTTCCCGCGTGGTCTGAGCCGTGTGGCGGGCTATCGCCTCGAAGC